>JAEURL010000478.1 GCA_016789165.1 Anaerolineales bacterium
CTGTTGTTGGACTCGACGCGGTTGTTGACGATCCGGTTGCGCGCGCCCTCGGTGGCGGTCTTGCCGGGCAGGACGAAGACCAGGATGCCGCCGGCGTTGTCGTGGACGTAGTTGTTCTCCACCAGCGCGTCGGTGGAGTTCTCGATCTCGATGCCCGAGACGTTGCCGTAGGCCTCACTGTCGCGGACGATGATCTGGGTGGATTGGCCGACGTAGATGCCGGTGTCGATGGCGCCCGAGGCCACGACATTCTCGATCAGCACGTCGGTGGACAGCACCGGGAAGACCCCGTAGTCGCCGGGCTGCTCGGTGATCAGGTCGCGGAAGATGGTGCCGGTCAGGCCCTGGGTGGTGACGCCGTTGGAGGTGTGGTTGATGGTTTTGAAGCCCGTGACCGTGAAGTAGTCGGCCACGCCCAGGATGCCGTTGGCGTCCTGACCGCGGCCGTCGATCACGGGGCGCTGCTCGCCCTGGACCACGCCTTCCAGGATCAGGCTCTCGGTCTGCACCAGCAGCGTCTCGGCGTAGACGCCGGGCTGGACGCGGATCGTGTCGCCGGGCTGGGCCTGGTCGATGGCGGCCTGGATGCTGGCGCCGGCCTGGACCTCGATTACGTGTCCCGTCCCGCGCCGGTCCGGAGTGGTGGGCGGGGTGGGATCGCCGGCCTGGCCGCCGGCCCCCACCTGGGGCAGATCGGCCGGCACCGGCCAGAAGCCCAGGGCCAGCACGCCGATCAACACGAGGCTCACCAGTCCGCCGAGGAAGGCCGCCAGGACGCGCATCAGGTATTCTCCATTTGGAACAAACGGGATTTGCAAACAGGATAGCAGAGGTCGATAATTCTTGCCATGCCGCGCACCATCCTGCACGTGGATCTGGACGCCTTTTTCTGCTCGGTGGAGGAGCTGCTGGACCCGGCCCTGGCCGGCACGGCCTTCGCCGTGGGCGGGCGGGCCGACGAGCGCGGGGTGCTCTCCACGGCCTCCTACGCCGCGCGCCAATTCGGCCTGCACTCGGCCATGCCCACCGCCCAGGCCCTGCGCCTGTGCCCGCACCTCAACCTGCTGCCGCCGCGCCACGGCGTCTATGGCGAGCACTCGCGCCGGGTGATGGCGATCCTGGCCGAAGCCACCCCGCTGCTGGAGCAGATCTCCATCGACGAGGCCTTCCTGGACGTCACCGGCGACCCGCGGCCGGGCGGGGAGGTGGCCGCCCACCTCAAGCGCCGCATCCGGGCCGAGGCTGGCCTGCCGGCCTCCTTCGGCGTGGCCGGTAATAAACTGGTGGCCAAAATCGCCACCAACGTCGGCAAGCCGGACGGCCTGGTGGTGGTGCCGGCCGGCGCGGAGGCCGCCTTCCTGGCCCCGCTGCCGGTGGCCATGCTGTGGGGGGCCGGCCCCAAGACGCGCGCCAAGCTGGCCGAGCTCGGCATCGCCACCATCGGCCAGGTGGCGGCCTGGCCGGAGGCGGACCTGGTCCGCCGCTTCGGCGAGCACGGCCGGGCGCTGGCCCGCCACGCGCGCGGGCTGGACGACCGGCCGGTGGAGACCGAGAGCCAGGCCAAGTCCATCTCCAGCGAGACCACCTTTGCCCGCGACGTGACCGACGGCGACTTCCTGCGGCGCAAGTTCCTGGAAATGGCCGAGGAGGTGGCCGCCAGCCTGCGGCGCGACGGCCTGGCGGCGCGCACGGTGAAGATCAAGGTGCGCTGGCCGCCGTTTGAGACGCTCACGCGCCAGGCCACGCTGCCGCAGCCCACCGCGCTGGCCGACGAGATCTTCGCCGCCGGCTGGGCGCTCTTCCAGAAAGTCTGGACGCCGGGCAAACGCGTGCGCCTGATTGGGGTGGGGGTCTCCGGCCTGACCGAGCCGGCCCGGCAGCTGGGGCTGTTCGAGGAGGCCCCGCAGGCGCGGGCCACCCGCCTGGCCCAGGCCCTGGACGCCATCCGCGAGAAGTACGGCCAGGAGGCCGTGCAGCGGGCGGCGCTGGCCAAGCGCAAACCGCGCGGGAAGAAGGCCGACTGACCCCGGCCGGCCGCCGTCCGCGTTCGGCAACCTGAATTAGAATCAGCGGCAACTCACGAGGTGACCCATGACCGACCCGGCTCCGCGCCTCGCCTGTGCTAACTGCGGCCAGCCTTTGGATGCCGCCGACAAGTTCTGCCGCGAGTGCGGCCTGCCCACCATGCGCCACGCCGGCGAACGCAAACGCGTGCCGGCCGCGCCCCCGGATACCGCCGAGCTGCGCCGGGCCTTGAACGCCCAGCCCGAGCCGCGGCCGTTTGAGCGCGACCCGGAGCCAACGCCGCCCGAGACGACCGGCGACGTGGTGCGCGCCACCAGCCCCACCCAGGCCGTGCAGATGGCCGGCTCCACCCTGGCCATGCTCTTCGGCCTGATGCTGGTTCTGGCCGTGGCCGGCATCATCCTCCTGATTGTGGCCCTGCGATGAAGACGCGCGCCGCCCTGATCGGGGCCCTGCTCCTGGCCGCCCTGGGCGTGCTCCCGCCGGCGCCGGCCCAGACCGCGCCGGAGGCGCCGGCCGCGCTGGGCGCGCCGGTGCTCAAGTGGCAGCGCGGCGGCTGCTTCTCCAGCTGGTGCCAGACCGGCTGGTACGCCTCGCCGGCCGTGGCCGACCTGGACAACGACGGCCAGCCCGAAGTGATCTGGGGCTCCTACGATTTGACCGTCCTGAACGGCGCGGACGGCAGCCTGCAGTGGCGGGCCAGCAACGGCAGCCGCGTCTGGCCGGGCGTGGCCGTGGCCGACCTGACCGGCGACGGGTCGCTGGAAGTGATCGTGGGCCGCAGCGGCGACCAGGTGACGGTCTACACCGCCGCCGGCGGCGTGCTCTGGACGCGCAACCCCTTCGGCGGGGGCGAGGTGCGCACGCTGGCGGTGGCGGACCTGGACGGCGACGGCCCGCTGGAGATCATCGTCGGGCGCGCCAGTGGCGGCTCCACCCGCCAGTTGAACGTCTTCAACGCCAATGGCGATGTGCGCGCCGGCTGGCCGGCCCGGCGCGACGGCGAGGCCGGCTACGGCTGGGGCATGTACAACGAGAACGTGGCCGTGGCCGACTTGGACGGGAACGGGACCCAGGAGATCATCGGCCCCACGGACACGCATTACATTACGGCCCTGGACCGCTTCGGGAACCAGCTGGCCGCCCACAGCCGCTATGGGGCCGGCAAGGTCTGGAGCCAGGTGGGCGTGCACGTGGACGACGCCGTGGACCTGCGCGGCTACGCCAACTGCGGCAGCGAGCACCGGCCCAACTTCGCCAACAGCGCGCCGGCCATCGGCGACCTGGACGGCGACGGCGTGCCCGAGATCGTGGTGCCCGGCGACGTCTACAACTGCGCCGTCGGCGACGACATCTACGGCGATCTGTACATCATGCCCTGGATCCTCAAGCGCGACCGGACGCGCTGGGCGGCCGGCGGTTTTGATTGGACCGTCCTGCCGACTCCCGGCCCCAACACCCGCCCGCTGTCCGAAGACTACAACGTCATCGAGAGCAACGTCCAGAACGCGGTGCTGGCCGACCTGGACGGCGACGGCCGGCGCGAGATCCTGTTTCCGGCCTACGACGGCCAGCTGCACGCCTACTGGCTGGACAAGACCGAGCACGGCTGCTGGCCGTACGAGGTCAACCAGGCCGGCGAAGGCTTCCTGCGCTTCGGCTCCGAGCCGGCGGTAGTGGACCTGGACAACGACGGCCAGGCCGAGGTGCTCTTCACCACCTGGACCCAGAAGGGCAGCCAGACGGCCGGCCAGCTGGTGATCGCCAATTCGGTCGGGCAGGCCCGCTTCAGCGTGACCTTGCCGCGCAGCAGCGGCGATTGGGATGGCGCGCTGGGGGCGCCGACGGTGGCCAACATCGACACCGACCCCGAGCTGGAGGTGGTGGTGGGCACCGCGCACATGGGCGTGGTGGCCTACGATCTGCCCGGCTCGGCCGGCGCGCGGCCGCTGTGGGCGACCGGCCGCGGCACCTACCTGCGGGCCGGCACCCCGCCGGCGGTGGCGGCGCCCCCCACGCCGGCGCCAGTCACCCTGCCGCCCAGCCCCAACCGCCTGTACCTGCCGGCCCTCGGCCGGGGATGTTAGCGCAACAAAAAGAGCGGCCGGCTGGCCGCTCTCTTTTTTGCACTTGACGGAGGCGCGGGGCTAGAACAGCCCCCAATCCGCGCCGGCGCCCTCTTCCATCATCGACGGGTCCCACAGCTCCATGCCCATCTCGATTTTGGTCGGCGCGTCGGTGACGGACGAGACCTTGTTGCGCGTCTGATCCAGCATGGCCGGCCCGTACGGGCAGAAGGGCGTGGTCAGGATCATCTTCACCCAGGTGGAGCCGTCGGTCTGGAAGGCCAGGTCGCGGATCAGGCCCAATTCGATCACGTTCAGGCCGATCTCGGGATCGATCACCTCGCGCAGGGCCTCCTTAACCAGGTCCGACCGCTCGAGGTTCTGGGCCTCCGCCTGCCACACCACCTTGTTGTTTGCGCGGGTCTGCGCCATGTTACTTTTCTCCTTGACTGAAGCCTTTATCAAAAGGGGCCGGTCGCGGCCCGCGGCGGGCCGGCTAAGTTCAAGGGCTGGGTGTCTGGCGGCCGCTAATCGGCCGCCGCGTCTTCGATGAGCGCCTGGGGGCGGATGACAAACACGCACCGCTCGGCGCCGGTCAGCACGCAGTTGGTCTTTTCGACGCTGGCGTCCAGCACCTGGCGGATGACGGCCTGATCGATGGTGCAGATCTCGGGATGGCGCGGGCCGATGCGGACGTAGGGGCACTTATACTCAGTCAGCTGGATGGTTTCGCCGGTGTGGTTCCACTTGGCCATGAAGCCTTCCGCGCCCAGCATCTCCACCAGCAGTTCCATCTTCTCCTCCAGCCGCTTACCCTGCATGCGCCGGCTGTACTCGGCCACCATCCCCTCGGCCATGCGCGTGAAGATGGCCTCGATGGCCTCCGGGGGCAGGGAGGCCTTCAGCTCGTCCAGCAGGCGCTCGCTGAACTGCAGGTACTTGGCCGGGAAGCGCTCCTGCGCGGCGTCGGTGAGGGAGTAGGCCAGGTGCGGGCGCCCCACGCCCCGCCGGACCTCCACCGAGCGCAGCAGCCCGTCCGCCTGCAGGGCCGAGATGTGGTGCCGGATCGATACCGGGGAGAGGCCCAGT
>JAEURL010000687.1 GCA_016789165.1 Anaerolineales bacterium
TCGTTTGCAACAAAAGCGTCAAATGTCACATATTGCCCCGGGCTGTGGTTTGAAAGCTGTTTGCCCCGACCTGCCCATGTCGCTCAACCCCCGGACCGCCGGTAGATCAACACAGCGCCAAACACGCTCAACACCCCGCAACCCAGCACGCTGGCGCCGGCCATCAGAGCTGCGAAACCCCAGCCGCGCCTGATCTCCTCTGGCGCGGTCTCGGCCGCCATCATCTGCACATTGGCCGCAATGAAAAGCGCCCCCAGCCACAGGCCGAGCAAGACGCCGGCCAGCGCCGGCCCCGCGGCCGGCCAGCGGCCCGCAATCGACCTGGGCGCTGAGGCGTAGCGCATGCCCGCCCACAGGGCCAGCAGCCAGGCCAGCGGCGTTAGGCAGGCCGCGCCGGGGTAACCGCCCACGCTCGCCAGGATGACCAGCGCTCCCCAGAAAATCCCCGGCGGCAGCACGGCGTTCAGCAGGGCGCTAGGATCGATGAGCGGGGCGGGGCCTTGTGATCGCGGTTCCATGATGGTCTCCATTATGAGTGGCCTTGTCCCAATATATCCGGGACAGCGTGCCGTGGGTATTTGTGACAAAAAGTACAATCGCGCATGTTGTTTGACAGTGCCGGCCGGCCAGGCGTGCCCCCTATCATGTGTGGGCTTACCGAAAGGCCGATCATGCACACTGTCGTCGCCATCAAGCAAGTTCCGGATACGTCCAACGTCCGCATCAATCCGGAGACCGGCACCCTTATCCGCGAGGGCGTGCCCGCCATCGTCAACCCGTACGACGCCCACGCCGTCGAGCTGGCCGTCCGCCTCAAAGAGAAATTCGGGGGCACGGTCACGGTCATCAGCATGGGGCCGCCCAAGGCGGCCGAGGCCCTGAGCGAGTGCGTGGAGCAGGGCGCGGACCGCGCCATCCTCATTACTGACCGCAAGTTCTCGGCTGCCGACACCCTGGCCACATCCTATGTGCTGGCCCGGACCATCGAAGCTTTGCAGGCGGAGGGGCCGGTGGATCTGCTGCTCTTCGGCAAGCAGGCCATTGACGGCGACACGGCCCAGGTGGGACCGGGCGTGGCCACGCGGCTGGGCGTTCCGCTGATCAGCTACGCCGTGGCCGTGGAGAGTTTTGACCCGGCGGCGCGCACGGCCGTGGTGCACCGCCAGACCGAACGCGGGATCGAGGTGCTGCAGACCCGGCTGCCGGCCCTGCTGACCGTCGAGAAGGACGTGGCGCCCGTCAGCCGCGCGCCGCTGCCCAACCTGATCCGCGCCGCGCGCTATACGCCCGAAACCTGGACGGCCAGCGCGCCCGTGCCCTTCGACCCGGCCAAGATCGGCATCAAGGGCTCGCCCACCATCGTGGGCAAGGCCTACACCCCGCCGCCCAAAAAGGCCGGCGGTCAGGTGAGCGTGGCTGAGAAAGGCGCGCCGGCGGCCGTGGCCGAGGCGCTGGCCAAGATCAAGGCGGCCGGTGTCGGGCTGTAAGGCCGCCGCCATACCTGAAAGCTAATCCTATGAGCGCTGTCCTCGAAGTCACCGCCACCCTTGATAACGCCAAGGTCCACTTCAGTGGGCAGGCCGGGGACAACCCGGCCATCGCCATTGATTACACGCCGCCGCTGGGGGATGGCGCGGGCTATCTGCCCCTGGAATTGCTGCTGGTCAGCCTGGCTGCCTGCAGCGGCGCCACGGTGGCGAGCCTGCTGCGCCGAATGAAGAAAGACGTCGCCGGCCTGCGCGTCCAGGCGCGCGGCCTGCGGCGCGAAGCGCACCCGCTCTCTTTCCACACGATCCAGCTGGACTTCCACGTCACCTCGGCGGACGCGGCCGAGGCCGATGTCCTCAAAGCGGTCCAGTTGTCCGAGGAAACGTATTGTCCGGTGTGGGCCATGTTGAAGGCCAGCGTCACCATCCAATCCAGCGTCCAGCTCAGCGCCGGCCAGTTGGCCCGGTGAGCTGATCCGGTCACAGAAGAGGTCGCTATGGCAGAACCCAAACGCATCTGGGTTTTCATTGAGCAGGAGGCCGGCCGGCCGCATCCGGTGTCCTGGGAACTGTTGGGCGCCGCGCAGCGGCTGGCCCAGGACCTGCCCGGCAGTGTGGTGGAAGGCGTGCTGCTCGGCCACCAGGTGGCGTCTATCCCGGCCGAGGCCTTCCGCTACGGCGCGGCGCGCGTCTACGTCATCGATGACCCGGTGCTGGCCGACTATCGCAATGCGCCCTACGCCTTCGGCATCGCCAACCTGGTCAAGCAGCACCAGCCCGAGATCTTCCTGGTGGGCGCCACCACGCTGGGCCGTGACCTGGCCAGCGCCATCGCCACCCGCGTGGGCACCGGGCTGACCGCGGACTGCACCGAGCTGGCCATCGACCCGGAGAAGAAGATCCTGGCCGCCACCCGGCCGACCTTCGGCGGCAACCTGATGGCCACCATCCTGTGCAAGACCCTGCGCCCGCAGATGGCCACCGTGCGGCCGCGCGTGCTGCCCACGCCCCAGCCGGCGGCCGAGGCGGCCGGCGAAGTCGTCCCGGCGGCGCTGGGGATGACGGAAGCCGAAGTGGCCGTCAAGCTCCTGCGCCTGATCCCGAACACGGCCGGCGAGGACGCCAACATCGAATACGCCGACGTGATTGTGGCCGGCGGGCGCGGCCTGGGCGGGCCGGAGGCCTTCAAGCAGCTGGAAGAGCTGGCCGGCCTGCTGGGCGGTGTGGTGGGCGCCACGCGCGCCGTGGTGGACGCCGGCTGGATCACGGCCGCCCATCAGATCGGCCAGACCGGCAAGACCGTGCGGCCCAAGCTCTACATCGCCGCCGGCATCTCCGGCGCCATCCAACACCGCGTGGGCATCTCGGGCTCGGACTTCATCCTGGCCATCAACACCGACCCGCACGCGCCCATCTTTCAGGTGGCGGACCTGGGCATTGTGGGCGACCTGAATGACGTCCTGCCGGAGCTGATCCGGCAGGTGAAGGCCGGGCGCCAGCCGGCGGAAGGAGCCGCGCAT
>JAEURL010000695.1 GCA_016789165.1 Anaerolineales bacterium
GACGATCTCCGAGACCGAGCGCCACTCGCAGCAGCAGAACCGCATGATGCTCTGGCGGGTGTCGTCGGCGATGGCTTTGGCGAATTCGATCGGGCTGATCTTGGACATATCGACGCTCGTCTATATTGAATTATATAGACATCAATCGATTTGTCAAGCGCCAGGCCGGGCGGCGCCCCGGTGCACGGCACTCCCCATTGCGCCGCCGGCCGGTTGTGCGCTAGCATCCTGGACAAGGCCGCGGCCGCGCCGCGCCAGACCAGGAAGGCCCAGGTGACTGATCGGCCGGCTCCACCCGTCTCAATGTTCCGCACCCCGGCCGGCGAGGCCCGCTACTTCGCGGCCTACGCCGCCACCCTGGCGCTCTGGCCGGTGCCGGTCGAATCCGGCGACGTCCCCACCCGCTTCGGCCCCACCCATGTCCTTCGCTGCGGCCCGCCGGAAGCGCCGCCCCTGGTGCTCCTGCCGGGCCAGGCGGTCAGCGCCACCATGTGGCACGCCAACGTCGGCGCGCTCAGCCAGGCGTACCGCCTCTACGCGCCCGATATCGTCGGCGACCTGGGCAAGAGCCGGTGCACGCGCCCGCCGCAGGCGCCGGCGGATTTCAGCGACTGGCTGAGCGATGTGCTGGATGGGCTGGGGCTGGCCGCCGCGCACGTGGCCGGCCTGTCCTACGGCGGGTACATCGCCCTGCGCTTGGCCATCGGCGCGCCCCAGCGGGTACGCAAGCTGGTGGTGATGGCCCCGGCCGGGCTGCGCCCCTTCCGCCCGCAGTATTTCCTGCGCATGGCGTCCGTGTTCCTGCCCGGCCCCCTGGCCTCCAAACAAAGGGCGCTCCTGGGGACCGTGGCCCCGGCCGCCGACCCGGTGGTCAAGCAGATGCTCACCACCACGGACTTCCGCTACAGCATGTACTACCCGCCGCTGTGCACCGACGCGGAGCTGCGCGGCCTCCAGGCCCCCACCTTGCTGCTGATCGGCGACCGGGAAGTTGTGTTTGATCCGCGCCAGGTGCTCCAGCGCGCCGCCGGCCTGATCCCCGGGATCGAGACCGGCCTCATCCCGAACGCCGGCCACGCGCTGACGCTCGACCACCCGGAACTGGTGAACGCGCGCCTGCTGGCCTTTCTGGCGCAGCCGGCTTGAGGCCGGCCCCGCGCCAAACCAGGTCAGGCCTGGCCCGCCGGCCCGGCCCTGATTTGTTCACCCTGCGCCAGACTATGATCGTCAACGCCCCTGACCGCCGGCAGCCCCGTTTCCACTTCCGGCCCGCGCAGAACTGGATGAACGACCCCAACGGCTTGATCCAGTGGCAGGGGCAGTATCACCTCTTCTATCAATACAACCCGGCCGGCCCTTACCACGCCCGCATCCACTGGGGCCACGCCGTCAGCCGCGATCTGGTGCATTGGGAGCACTGGCCGGTGGCGCTGACGCCCACGCCCGGCGGCCCGGATCAAGACGGGTGCTGGTCCGGCTGCGCGGTGGATAACGCCGGCGTCCCGACCCTGATCTATACCGGCGTCCATCCGCAGGTAGTGTGCCTGGCCACCAGCGCCGACGGCTTGCGCCGCTGGGACAAGCACCCCGCCAGCCCCGTGATCGCGGGGCCGCCGCCCGAGATCGCGGCCGGCACGGGCGGCCATTTCCGCGACCCGTTCGTGTGGCGGGAGGCCGGCCAGTGGCACATGGTCATCGGCTCCCAGGCCGCGGGCCGCGGCGGCCTGGTCCTGCACTACCGCTCGCCGGATCTGCTGCGCTGGGAGTACCTCGGCCCGCTGCTGGCCGGCGACGCAACCCAGGCCGAGCCGGTGTGGACGGCGGCCATGTGGGAGTGCCCGAACTTCTTCGCCCTGGACGGCCAGCACCTGCTGTTCTTCTCGGCCCAGACCGCGCCGGGCGAACTGCTTTACCCGGTCTA
This sequence comes from Anaerolineales bacterium, assembly GCA_016789165.1. Lineage (GTDB taxonomy): Bacteria > Chloroflexota > Anaerolineae > Anaerolineales > UBA6663 > SpSt-583. The sequence goes on from JAEURL010000695.1 coordinate 1,922, forward strand.
TTACGCCGGCGCCTTCGACGGCCAGCGGTTCCAGCCGCGCGCGCAGGGGATCCTGGTGCACGGCCAGAGCTTCTACGCGCCGCTGGCCCTGCGGCTGGACGACGGCCGGTTGGTGGTGTGGGGCTGGCTGAAGGAGGCGCGCTCGGAGGCGGCCCAGCGCGCGGCCGGCTGGTCCGGCGCCCTGTCCCTGCCCATGACGCTCGGGCTGACGCCGGCCGGCGAGCTGCGCATCGAGCCGGTGGCGGAATTACAGGCCCTGCGCCAGGCGCCGCGGCACTTCGCGGAGCTGGCCCTCAGCCCCGGCCGGGCCGGCTGGCTGGACGGGCTGCACGGGGATTGTCTGGAGATCGAAGCGGTGTTTGAGGCCAGCCCGGAGGCCGAGTTCGGGCTGCAGCTGCTGGCGGCGCCGGACGGCCAGGAGCAGACCCGGCTGATCTACGCCGGCCGCACCCAGCGCCTGAGCCTGGAGGCGGACCAGGCCAGCCTGAGCCCAGACGTGGACCGGGGCGTGCGCCGGGCGCCGCTGAGCCTGGCCGGCGGCGCGCTGCGGCTGCGCGTCTTTGTCGATCGGTCGGTGATCGAGGTCTTCGCCAACGGCCGGCTCTGCCTGGCCGGCCGTGTCTATCCCACCCGGCCGGACAGCCTGGGCGTCGATCTCCTGGTCCGCCAGGGGCCGGTCCGTCTGAAGTCTCTGACCGCCTGGCCGCTCAGCGCCATCTGGGAGCGCTGAAGCCCGTCAGGCTGGGCGCAGGTCAGCGCAGATGCGCTCGGCCGCCAGGCGGGCCGAGATCAGGGCCGTCGGCAAGCCGGTGCCGGGGCGGGTGCTGGCGCCGGCAAAATACAGGTTGGGATAGCGCGGGTGCCGGTTGCCGGGCCGGAAGTAGCCTAGCTGGGTCAGGTTGTGGCACAGCCCGTGCGTGGCGCCCTTCACCAGGTTGTAGCGTTTGCGCCACGACAGCGGGGTGTAATTGACTTCGAACTTGATGTGGGCCTTCACCTCGGCCAGGCCCAGTTGCTCCAGGCGCTGGAAGACGGCCTGGCGCGCCTGGTCCCGGATGGCCGCCCAGTCCTGTTCGGAGGCCTCGCCCTCGCCCAGATGGCCGGCCGGGACGATGGCGATCAGGGTGTCCTGGCCGGCCGGCGCCATGGCCGGATCCAGCCGGGCCGGCGCGTGCAGGTACAGGCTGGGGTGATCCGGCAGGGCCTGGTTGCGCGCCAGGCTCTCGAAGTTGCCGCGGTAGTCGTCGCACAGACAGAGCGTGTGCGGCCCCAGCGCCGGGAAGGCCCGGTCCAGCCCCCAGAAGAAGCTGATGGTGGAGCACGAGTAGCGCTTCCGCGCCAGCGGCCGGGCCAGCTCGGCCTCCGGCAGCAGCGCATCGTAGACGTAGGGCAGATCGGCGTTGGCCAGGACGACGTCGGCCGTCAGGCGCCGGCCATCGGCCAGCACCACGCCCTGGGCGCGGCCCGCGCGCACCTCAATCCGCTCCACGGCGGTGTGGAAGGCGAACTCGGCGCCGGCCGCGCGCGCGATGGCCAGCAAAGCCTCCGCCACCTGGTACATCCCGCCGCGCGGATACCACACGCCATGGGCCATCTCCGTGTAGGGCATCATCGAGAACGTGGCCGGCGCCTCGAACGGGCTGAGGCCCATGTATACGTCCTGGAAGGTGAAGGCCGCGCGCAGGCGCGGCTCGGCGAAGAAGGCCGCCATGTGGTCGTAGTGCCGGGCGAGCGGCTTCAGGCTGAAGAGCAGCGGCAAGTTGCCCAGGTTGAAGAAGTCGCCGGCGGTGCGGAAATCACGGTCGACCAGATGGCGCATGGCCAGGTGGTAGTGGCGGTGCCCTTCCTCCAAATAACGCAGGAAGCCCGCGAAGCTCCCCGGCTCAAAGGCCTCCAGCTGCGCGCACATCGCCCGCAGATCGCCGGTCAGCGCCAAGGCGCGGCCGTCGTCGAAGATGAGCCGGTAGGCGGGATCGACGCGCTGCAGGTCGAGGTGCTCGCGCACGGCCGTCCCCAGCGCCGCGAACTCGGCCTCAAACACACGCGGCATGATAAAGAGCGTCGGGCCGGTGTCAAAGGTGTGGCCGGCGTGGACAAACTGATCGCAGCGGCCGCCGGCCCGCGCGTTCTTCTCGACGACGGTGACGGCCAGGCCGCGCCGGGCCAGGTGCGCGGCGGCCGCCAGCCCGCCGACGCCGGCGCCGATGATCAAAACCGTTGGGGTCTTCATGGCTTGAGCTTGAACTGAGGCTGAGGGCCGGCCACGGCCGCGCGGCCCGGCGCGCCCAGCGAGGTCAACAGGGAGCGCATCAGCGCCCCGGCGCCGCTCAGCCCCTGGCGCTCCGGGTAAGCGCGCCGCAGGCGGTACCCCTCGCGCTCCACGGCGTCCAGCACGCCTTCGAAGCGGGCGATGTAGGCGTAGCCGGCCAGCCGGCAGCGCCGGCACGCCACCTGGGCCAGATAGCGCCGGCCGGTCTGAAAGCCGGCGCGGGCCTGCTCCACGCGCTCGCGCACCCAGGCCCGGTAGGGCGCGCGATCGAACTCGTGCGGCGCGAGCCCGCGCGCCGTCAGGACCTCGCGCGGGATATTGATATAGCCGGCCTCCACGTCCGCCTGCATATCACGGAGCATGTGGGTGAGGTGGGCGGCGGTGACGGCGGCGTAGCGCTCCGGCCCGCGCGGGGCGGCGGCGTCATGGCCGATGAAGTGGTGCATGGCCTCGGTGACGGCCGTGGCCAGCCAGCGCGTGTACTCCTGCAGCTCGGCCGGCGAGATCAGCCGGCCGCGCCGCTCGGCGTCAAAGGCCATCACCGCCAGCATCTGGCGCATGTAGGTCTGCAGCCCGCTGGCCGGCTCGCGGTCGTTCCAGATCAGCTCGGCCGCCAGGCGCTCCTCCGGGGCCAGGCGCGCCGGCCAGCACCCGCGGTAGCCGGCCTCGATCAAGTCCGCCTGGCGCTGGACGAAAGCCAGCCGCTCCGCGCGCCCCAGCCGGCCCTCGTCCAGCTGGTCATCCAGCCAGCGAAAGTAGGCGTAGGCCCGGAAGGCATCGGCCTGGCGTGGGCCGTCCACCAGCAGGGCGATGGTGTAGTAGGTCTGCCGGCTGGCGGCTTTGGTGATGGTGCGGGCTAAGGAGTCGTTCTCCCACAAGTTGGTGCTCACTGGGGGCCTCGCGCAAACAAGGGCGGCCGGAACTGGACACGCTACCGACTCTTACGCCGCTGGCGCCGGTTGGTTGCCGGCGGCGGCGACTTGTCAGACGCGCGGCCGGCCTGACATCTGGGTCACGGCAATGGCGAGGAACAAGGTCGTGATCGGCGCGGGTCATATGGGGAGTTGGGCAGCCGCCTCCCCCTCGGCGGCTGCCCAGGCCCGCTCCCGCGGCGGCGGGGAGGGGCGGCGTTAGCGGCCGGCGGCCGGCAAGCGTAGACGCTCCCGGCGTTCGGCCAGCTGGCCCGCGATGGTCTGTTGATCGAGCACGCGCTCGATCTGCTCGTCGAGCGTGGCCGCGCGCAGCTCCACGGCCGTGCTGGCCTGGTCCAGCCGGGCGTAGATGCCCTGCGCCAGCCGGCTCAGGTCGCTGTCGCCCGCGCCGCGCACATCGTCCAGGCTGCGCAGGGTCCGGACCACGGCCTCCTTGCTGCGGGCCAGCTCGAGCAGCGCCTGCAGCTCCGCGCGCTGCTGCCGCATGGCGGCTTGGCGCGCCTCCAGCTTGGCCCGCATCTCCAGCAGCTGTTGATACTCCTGGGCGTGCCGGCCGTGGTGCGCCTGATAGGTCTCGCGCAGCTGGCGCAGGCCGTTCAGCCGGCTCTGGGCCGCGGCCGCGGCCGGCTCCTGGCCCTGGGTCAGCAGACGGTCCACGGCCTGGTCCAATTCAGCCGCCTGTTGGTCCAGGTCGCCCAGCCGGCGCTCCAGCGATTTGACCTCGCCGCCGACGGTGGCGGCGGCGTCGGCCAGGTTGGCCAGCTGGTCGTCCACCTGGCGCAGATACTGGTCCACCACGGCCAGGCTGTTGCGCTGCAGGGCCTGATCCACCAGCGCGTGCAGGTTGGCCGTGATCAGGACGGTGACTTTCTCGGTCAGGGTTGTCATTCGGATGCTCCTTCAGAAGAGGGCGCCGCAGGCGCCTCCAGGGCGCGGGCGGCCAGCGCCGGGCCGACCATCATCACCAGGGCCGCGATGGCGCGGCCGGCCTGGGTGACGGCGAAGATATCGGCGTAGCCTACCGATGCGCACGTGCTGATGTAGTAGAACGC
>JAEURL010000700.1 GCA_016789165.1 Anaerolineales bacterium
CGAAGCCGTCGCCGCCGCCGAAATGGGCGTGGACCAGATCGGGTTCGTGGCCGGCGATTACGGCGTGGTGCACGGCGAGCTGAGCTTCGCCGACGCCCGCCGGCTGGCCCAGGCCCTGCCGGCCGGCACCACCCGCGTTGCGCTGACGATGGCGACCCAGGTGGACGAGATCCTGCGCATGGCCGCGGCCGTGGAGCCCGACATCATCCACATCTCCACCGATCTGGAGGACGTGGGTGTGGCGGCCATGGCCGAGCTGCGCCGGCGCCTGCCGGCCGCCGTCAAACTGATGAAAGCCCTGGCCGTGGGCGGGGAGGAGAGCCTGGCCGCCGCGCGGCGCTTCGCGCCCGTGAGCGATCTCTTCCTGCTGGACAGCAAGGGGCACGGCCTGCCCGGCATCGGCGCCAGCGGGCTGACGCACGATTGGTCCATCAGCCGCCGCATCGTGGAGGCCGTGAACATCCCCGTGATCCTGGCCGGCGGCCTCTCGGCCGCCAACGTGGCCGAGGCCATCCAGGCTGTGCGCCCGGCCGGCGTGGACTCCAACACCGCCACCAACGTCCCCGGCGACCCGGTCGCCAAGGACCTCGCACGCCTCCGCGCCTTCGTGGCCGCCGTGCGCGGCGCCGCCCAATGAGCACCGGCCCGGTCGTCGTCCTGGGCGACCTGAATATCGACGCCCTGCTGGCCATCCCGGCCTACCCGGCGCCGGGCGGCGACGCGCTGGCCACGCGTTCCGGGGTGCAGCCCGGCGGCTCGGCCGCCAACACCGCGCTCCTGCTGGCGCGGCTGGGCCAGCCCAGCCGTCTGCTGGCCTGCGCCGGCCGGGACGCCTGGGCCGAGCCGGCCTTGCGGGCGCTGGCCCAGGCCGGCGTGGACACGCAGGCGGTCCAATCCCACCCCAGCGCCCCCACGGGCCTGTTCTTCATCCCGGTCACCCCGGACGGCGAGCGCACCATGTTCGGCCTGCGCGGCGCGAACGCGCAGTTGGATCCAAGCGGGGTGGAGCCGGCCCTGGCCGGCGCGGCCTGGCTGCATCTCTCGGGCTACGCCCTGCTGGAGGCCCCCCAGCGCGAGGCCGCCCTGCGGGCCCTGGCCCTGGCCCGGGCGCGCGGCCTGCCGATCTCGGTGGACGTCGGGCGCTTCCCGGCCCTGCAGCAGCCGGAGCTGGTGCGCGGGCTGTTGCCCGGCCTGGCCATGGTCATACTGGACCTTCCGGCGGCGCGGGCGCTGGTGGGGCCGGCCTCCGGGCCGGCTGAGGCGGCGGAGGCCTTGGTGCGGGCCGGCGTGGGCCTGGCGGCCCTGACCCTCGGCGCGCAGGGCGCCTACCTGCGCGCGGGCGCCCAGACGGCCAGCCAGCCGGCCTACCCGGTGGACGTGGTCGATACCACCGGCGCCGGCGACGCCTTCAGCGCCGGCCTGATCCTGGCCCAGCGGCGCGGGCTCAGCCTGCCGGCCGCCGGCGCGTTGGCCGCCGCGCTGGGCGCGCTGGCCGCCTCGGTCTGGGGCGCCGGGCCGGCCCTGCCCGGCTGCGCCGAGGTGCGCGCCTTCCTGGCCGGCCGGCCCGAGGCCGCCGAGATCCTGGCCGCCCTCGCCGCGCCCTAACCCCCCCGGCCGGCGTAGGATCGTTGCGGCAATCGGCCTATAATGCCGCCAGCCAGCCCAATTCACCCATCGGAGGCCGTGTGAGATTCAAGACCATCATCGAGCCGTTCCGCATCAAGACCGTCGAGCCCATCCGCCAGACTACGCCCGAACAGCGCGCGGCCGCCCTGCGGGCCGCCTGCTACAACCTCTTTCTGCTCAAAGCCGAAGACGTGCTGATCGATCTGCTGACGGACTCCGGCACGGGGGCCATGTCCTCGAACCAGTGGGCGGGCATGATGCGCGGCGACGAATCGTACGCCGGGGCGCGCTCCTTCTACGCCTTCGAGGGCACCGTGCGCGAGATCACGGGCTTCAAGCACATCATCCCCACCCACCAGGGCCGCGCCGCCGAGCGGATCCTGTTCCGCGCCGCCCTGCACCCCGGCGATATCGTCCCCAACAACACCCACTTTGACACCACCCGCGCCAACGTCGAGTACCGGGACGCCGTGGCCCTGGATCTGCCCATCCCCGAGGGCCGCCAGCCGCACCTGATCCATCCCTTCAAGGGCAACATCGACCTGGAGGCCCTGGAGCGCACCCTGGCCGCGAACCCCGGCAAGGTGCCGCTGGCCATGATCACGGTCACCAACAACTCCGGCGGCGGCCAGCCGGTGAGCCTGGCCAACCTGCGCGCGGCCAGCGCGCTCTGCCATCGCTACCACGTGCCGTTTTTCATCGACGCCTGCCGCTTCGCCGAGAACGCCTGGTTCATCAAAACCCGCGAGCCCGGCTATGCGGATAAGACGCCGTTCGAGATCGCGCATGAGATGTTCAGCCTGGCCGATGGCTGCACCATGAGCGCCAAGAAGGACGGCCTGGCCAATATCGGCGGCTTCCTGGCGCTCAACGACGACGATCTGGCCCAGCGCTGCAAGAACAACCTGATCCTCACCGAGGGCTTCGTCACCTACGGCGGCCTGGCCGGCTACGATTTGGAGGCCATCGCCGTGGGCCTGCGTGAGGCCCTGGACGAGGACTACCTGCACTACCGCATCCGCTCGGTGGAGTACCTGGCCGAGAAGCTGGCCGCGGCCGGCATCCCCATGGTGCGGCCCTCCGGCGGCCACGCGCTGTACCTGGACGCCAAAGCCTGGCTGCCGCACATCCCGCAGAATGAGTTCCCGGCCTGGGCGCTCTCCTGCGTGCTCTATCTGGAGGGCGGCATCCGTTCGGTGGAGATCGGCTCGGTGATGTTCGGCCTGCAGCCGGACGGCACCGAGAAGCCGCCGGCCAACGAGTTGGTGCGCCTGGCCTTCCCGCGCCGCGTCTACACCCAGAGCCACGTAGACTACCTGGCCGAGGTCCTGCTGCACGTCAACACGCTCAAGGACCGCATCCGGGGCGTGCGGATGGTGAAATCTCCGCCGACCCTGCGCCACTTCACGGCCGAGTTCGAGCCCGCCCACGGCGCGCTGATCGCGGAGTAGCGGCATGGACTCGCCAACCGCCGCCGCCCTGGATCATCTCAACGCCCTCCTGCCGCTGGCCGAGCGCCAGGCCCAGCTCTCGCCGGCGGAGCGGGCCGCCCATCAGGCCATCCTGCACGCCTTCGCCGGGCGGGGCCGGCCGCCGCTGCGCGCCGAGCTGGCCGCGGCCGCCGAAGTCCTGGCCCGCCTGAGCGCCGCCGACCTGGTGGTGCTCGACCCGGCCGGCGAGATCGCGGGCGCCTACCCGTTCACGCTGGAGGCCACGCCGCACGTCGTGGCCCTGGACGGGCACGCCGTCCACGCCATGTGCGCCGTGGACGCGCTGGCTATCGGCGCCATGTTCAACACCGCCGCCGCCATCACCTCCGCGTGCGCGGCCACCGGGGCGGCCGTGCGCGTCGCCCAACGCGGCCGGACACTCCTGGCCGCCCAGCCGGCCGATCTGCGCGTGGGCATCCACTGGCAGCCGCCCGGCGGGTGCGCGGCCCACAGCCTGTGCCGGGAGATGCCCTTCCTGCGCGGGGCCGCCGCCGCGGAAGCCTGGCGCGCCCAGGCGCCCGCCGAGCGCGAGACCCTGACCCTGGGCCAGGCGCTGGACCTGGCCGCGGCCTTCTTCGCGCCGCTGGTTCAGCCGGCGCCGGCCGGCCCCCGCGCCTGAGGCGGCCCCGCTCGGGCGCCGTGAACTTTTCCCCGCCCGTTGGCGTCCTGGGGGCGGGACCGGCCAAAATGAAGGTTTTCCGGCCGGCCCGCAACTAATTCTCAGGATGTCCCCATATGGACCCGTCGCCGCGCGAATTGCTTGAGCGGTGCCGCGCCGGCGACGCCCTGGCGATCGAGGCCCTCATCGCGGCCCACCAGGCGCGCGTCTTCCGCCTGGCGCTCACCCTGCTGGACGATCCCGCCGAAGCCGACGAGGCCGCCCAGGAAGCCTGGCTGGCCGCCCTGCGCTCGCTGGACACGTACCGCGGCCAGGCCGCCTTCACCACCTGGCTTTACGCCATCGTGGTCAACGTCTGCCGGATGCGCCGGCGCCGCAGCCGGACCTGGCAGCGGCTCCAGCAGGCCGTGGCCGGCGCACTGCGCCTGACCGATCCGCCGCCGGCTCCGGAGGCGGCCGCGATCCAGAACGAGGCCCGCACCGCCCTGTGGCGTGCCGTCCAGCAGTTGGGCGAGAAACAGCGCGTGCCCATCGTCCTGCGCTACTACCACGGGCTGTCCGTGGCCGAGATCGCGCACCTGCTGGACCTGAACGAAGGCACCGTCCATTCCCGGCTGTCCATCGCCCGCGACCGCCTGCGGGCCGCCCTGGCCCATTCCGCCGCGCCGGCCTGGGCCTTGGACCCGGAGGCGCGCGGCCCGGTATGAACATGAAGCCCGGCCCGTTTGGCCTCAGTCTCCGCGGCCGGGTCGCGGCACCGCCGCCGCCGCTCATCGCGCTGTGCTTGCCGCAGGTCGGCCGCTAAAGGAGGCGTGATGTCCCCTCTCCCTCATCCCCAGGCGCGCGCCTATCTGCAGCTGGCCGCCGATGACCGGCTGGGCGCGGACGAACACGCGGCACTGACAACGCATCTGGCCGAGTGCGCGGAGTGCCGGGCGTATGCCGCCGACCTCGAGCGCCTGACCGCCGCCTTGCCGGAGGCGCTGGCGCACGGCCTGGAGACCACGCCCCTGCCGGCCGGCCTGGCGGCGCGGGTGCGCGCCCGGGCGCGCGGCCTCCCCCTGCGCCAGCGGATCACCGATGCGGTCGCCCTGGCGTTGGGGGCCGGCGCCGTGCTCAGCCTGGCGGCCGTCTTCGCCTGGGCGCTGGGCCGCCAGCCGCCGGCCTTCCAGCCGGCCGAAGGCGGCTCCGGTCCGGCCGAACTCACGTCCACCCCGCCGCCCTGGCCCACCGCCGATTTCACCCAGCAGCCGCTGCACGGCCTGCCGCCCGTCGTGTTCGCCGGCGCCGGCAGTCTGCAGGGCTTTGTGCTCGATCAGCCGGCGCCCGGCGCGCTGGTGGTCACGCTGCTCTGGCTGCCAGCCGAAGCCCCGGCGGATCTGCAGGCCTTCGTCCATCTGGAAGCGGCGCCCGGCCAGGTGCTGGCGCAGAGCGACGCGCCCTTTCCGGGCGTGCCGTGGGGCGCCGGCGGCTACATGGTCACCGAACACACCTTGCGCCTGCCGCCGGAAGCGCCGGGCCTCTATCACCTTTACGCCGGGCTGTACGACCCCGCCGCCGGCGCGCGCTTGAGTGTGGAGGGCGCGGCCGACGCGCGCGTGGATCTGGGGGAAGTCGCCTGGCCTTTGGCTACGGCCACGCCGTTCAGCCCGCCTGGCACGCCCACGCCCTGTCTGGCTGGCTGCCTGGCCGCTACCCCCACGCCTTTTCCATTGGAGCTGTTGAGCGCCACGCCGCTGCCGACGTACACGCCTTGTCAGATCGGTTGCCCGGACCTGAGCGCCACGCCCCTCCCCCCGTCTGCCACGCCGCTGCCCACCTGGACCCCCACGCCGGCCGCGGGCTTCGACCCCACGCTGCCGCCAACGCCCTGCCAGGCCGGCTGCCCGGATTGGTCGCCCACCCCGCCCCCGTGGCCGACCTTTACCGCCACACCGTTGAGCCCGCCGGAGGCCAGCGCCACGCCGGCCTGTGACGGTGACTGCCAGGGCACGTGGACGCCGGCCCCCTACACCCCGGAGGCCAGCTATACGCCTTGCACCATTGGCTGCCCGGACCTGAGCGCCACGCCGCTGCCGACCGCCACCCCTTGGCCGTAAGCGGCCGTTAAACGCAGCGACCGGGCCAAACCCGGTCGTTGTGTTTGTGAGTTGCGGCGGGCGCTTCAGGCGCTCAGGTCCAGCATGTAGCCGGTTCGCAGCAGGCCCGAATTGTTCAGCTGGCCCAACAGGTCCGCCTCCTGATCGTTGGACAAGTTGGTCAGATCATACTGGCCGAGGATCGACTGCAGCGACTGCAGCGCCTCCACGTTCACGCCAGTCAGCCCATCTCCCCGCCCGCCCGCCGGCCGGGGGCCAGGCCGGCCCTCCGGGCGGTCGTTCGGCCGGCCTAACTCGCGCAACGCCTCCGCGTCAAAGCCGGCGGCCGAGATCGCCTCGCGCAGGCCCAGCCCGGGCCGGAGGCCGGCCTCCCGGAAGGCCTTGAAGATCGACTGGGCCGATTCAGCCGTCATGTTCTCCGGGTCATAGTTGGCCAAGATGGATTTAACCTGGGCGGTCTGCGCCTCCGACAGCGGCTGCGGGGCCGGCCTCTCACCCAGCCCGGGCGGGGCGTATTGCCCCTGAATACCAGTCACCATGTCAGTTCCTTTCTGAGCCTGGGCGGCCCCGCGGGCCGGCCCGTATTCGTGATGCCCCGAGCATAGCGAGGGGGTGTGGGGAAATTGTTCAGGCCCAGTGAAATGCGCCTTAAACCCCGGCCGGCCTGTGCTATCCTTGGCGCTCACCCTGGTTCGGGAGGCGGCCGAGGCCCGTGATCACGGTTGATCAAAACGGCTGCTTTAGCCCGGCGCGCTGGGAGGGCCTGCGATGGATCTGGATTACCGCGCCAGCCTGGAGCGCCGGCGGGCGGACCGGCGGCCGGCCGGCTGGCTGGACGTTCGGACGCTGCTCAAACACTTCGCCCTGATCACCTACGCCCTGCCCAAGGCCCGGCTGGAACCGCACCTCCCCGCCGACCGGTTTGAGATCCCGGAGTTCACGGTGGGCGGGCAGCGCCTGGCCTTGATGAGCGCCGTGCCCTTCCTGGACGCGGACTTCCATTTCCCCCGCCTGCTGCCCTTCCTGAAGCTCGGCTTCGGCCAGACCAATTACCGCGTCTATGTGATTGACCGCCGGACCGGTGAACACGCGGTGTGGTTTTTCGGCACCACCTTGGGCTCGGCCGTCGTGCATGTGGCGCGCGGCGCCTGGGGCATCCCCTGGCACCCGGCCCGCTACGCGATCGAGTGCGCGTACGCGGCGCGGCGTTACACCGCCTACCGGTACAGCGTGGCCTCGGCCTGGGGCGAGGCGCGCATCGATCTAGAGGATACCGGCGCGCCTCTGCGGGAGGCCGAGGGGTTCGCGTCCCTGGCCGAGCTGCAGTTCATCCTCACCCATCCCGTGGACGGCTACTTTTACCGGGCCGATGGCCGGGTGGGCACCTACTCGGTCTGGCACGACCTCCTGCCGCTGACGGTCGGCCGGCCCCGCACCTTGTACTTCGGCCTGTACGAGCGGCTGGGCTTGCTCTCGCGCGAGGAGATGCAGCGCCCCCACTCCGTCCTGCTCTGCCCGGAGACCGAGTTTCACGTCTTCCTGCCGCCGCGCCTGGCGGGTTGACGGCGCGGCCCGGCCTATGTCCTCCAGCTCAGCGAGGTGGTGATGCAACTGATTGTGCCCGGACTGTATTTCGTCACCGGCCTGCCGGCCGGCCGCGTCTATGTCATTGAAGACCCGGACGGCCTCACCCTGATCGACGCCAGCATACCGCCGGCCGTCGGCCCGATCCTGACCCAGGTCCAGGGCCTGGGCCGCGCGGCGCGCGACGTGAAGCGCATCCTGATCACGCACGGCCATCCGGACCACGTGGGCGATCTGGCACGCCTGAAGCGCGCGACCGGCGCCCAGATCGCGGCGTCAGCCATCGATCAGCCCGTGATCGAGGGCCGGGCGCCGATTGCCCGTCCGCCGCTGGAGAAGCTGCGCGGCCCGCTCAAGTTCCGGCTGCCGCGCACCGTGCTGCCGGCCGCCGCCGTGGACCTGCCCCTGCAGGGCGGCGAGACCCTGCCGGTGTTTGGCGGCCTGCAAGTCATCCCCGCCCCCGGCCATTCCCCCGGCCACGTCGCTTACTGGCAGCCCGAGCGGCGCGTCCTGTTCTGCGGCGATGTGCTCTTCAACGCCCCCCGCCTGAGCCTGCCGCCCGGCTTCCTGACCGCTGACATGGACGAGAACCGGAGGTCGGCGCGAAAGCTGGTGGACCTGCAGCCGGCGGTCGTCTGTTTCGGCCACGGCCGGCCGCTGACCGCGGACGCCGCCGGCGTCTTGCGCGCGTTCGCGGCCCGCAGCGGCTTCTGAAGCCCGATGGCCGCCGATCTGTTGGGCCGTCTGCGCGCCGCCGGCATCGGCTTCGCCGGGATCGACGGCGCCTGGTGGCGGCCGGCCCGCGCGCCCTTCCCGCTGCCGGCCCAGACCGCCCAGGACCTGGCCGCCATCAGCCGCGCGCTGTTCGCGCTCTTCGACGCCGTGGCCGGCCTGTACGGCCGGGACCCGGGCGTGACCGAGCTGCTTGAGCATCAGGTGCCGGCCGGCCTCCCGCGCTGGGTCAGCCCGCGCCCGGTGCTGGGCCTGCGCCCGGATTTCCAGCTCTGCCCGCAGGCCGACGGCCGCTATCAATTGATGGCCACCGAGCTGGAGATGTGCCCGTCCGCGCACGGTTTCGCCCACGCCATGCAGACCGCCTACGGCCTGGAGCCGGACCTGGCGCGCGCCGGCGCGCGTTTCCTGGCCGGCCGCGAGTTCTGGTTCGTGGGCGCCGCCGAGTGGAGCGAGTTCCTGATCGAGCAGCTGGCCTTTTGCCGCGCCCTGGCCGAACACGGCGCGCGCGGCCGGGTGCTGTATGACCGGCCGCTGGCCGCCATCGCCGCCGAGTTCCGCGCCGGCCAGCGCTGGCAGCCGCCCATGTTCGGCGTGCGCCAGAAGCCGGCCGGCTGGGACGATGATCTGCTGGGGCGGCTGCGCCGCGCCGGGCTGCTGGAGTTCGCCTGGGCCGGCGCCGAGTGGCCGGCCGCCGCCGGCGAGGCCGTGGTCTTCCGCTTCGGCTACTTCGACTGCTTCACGCCGGAGCGGCTGGCGCACTTCCCGCGCTGGGAGGCGGCCGGCGCCACGCCCCTCAACCCGGCCACGTTTTACCTGGACAGCAAGGCCGTGCTGGCCGCCGCGCGCCGGCCGGAGGTGCTGGAGCGCGTCGCCGCGCTGGACCCGGCCGGGCCGGAGGTGCTGGGGCGCTGCCTGCCGGAAACCGTGCTGCTGCGCGCGGCGGAGCTGCCGCGCCTGCTGGCGGAGCGCGAGCGCTGGGTGCTCAAGTTCGCGGGCTTCGATCACGGCCAGCAGGCCTGGGGCGGGCGCAGCCTGCAGTTCGGCGTGGCCCACCCGCCGGCCGGCTGGGAGGCCGTGCTGCGCCGGTATCTGGCCCTGCCCTTCCCGGTGGTCGCCCAGCGGCTGGCGCCGAGCGCGGCCGTGGACATCGACTATATCGACGGCGCCGGCCAGCCGCAGACTCTGCCGGCCGGCGCCACGCGCCTGCGCGCCTTCTTCTGGCGCGGCCAGCCGCCGGCCGGGGTCCACCTGACCGTCTCCGGTGGTACCATGCAGGTGTCCGAGGCCACCGACGCCGTCCAGGCGCCGGTGCTGTTCCAGGCCTGATCCCCAGCCGCATGGATCTATATTTCCTCACCCGCCCCTGGCTGAGCCCGGCGGCCTACGAGCGCCGGGTGGCCCGGGCGCTGGAGGCCGCCCTGGCGCGCGCGCAGTCCCAGCCGCCGCGCCCGTTTAACCTGGCCACCGAACGCTGGATCATCCTCTCCGATCAGCACAAGGGCGCGCGCAACCGCGCCGACGACTTCGTGCGCTGCGAGCGCGCCTACAACGCCGCCCTGGCCTACTACTACCGGCTTGGCCACACCCTGGTGGCGCTGGGCGACGCCGAGGAGCTGTGGAAGGAGTCGCCGGGCGTCGTCCTGAACCACTACGCCCACACCGTGCAGTTGGAGGCGGAATTCCACCGCGCCGGCCGCTATCTGCGGCTGTGGGGCAACCACGACGACGATTGGAGCGACCCCGAAAACGTGGCCTGGCTCCTCGAGCCGGCCTACGGCGCGCCCCTGACCGTGCACGAGAGCCTGCTGCTGGACGTGCGCGACGGCGCGGACTCCCTGGGCCTGTTGTTCCTCACCCACGGCCACCAGGGCGATCCGCCGGCCGACCAGTGGGCGCGCCTGGCGCGGCTGGGCGTGCGCTACATCTGGCGCACCCTGCAGCGCCTGACGGGCATCTCCAACAACACCCCGGCCAAGGACTGGCAGCTCCGCCAGCGGCACAACATCGCCCTGTACAACTGGGCGCGGGCCAAATCCAAGCTGGTGCTGGTGGCCGGCCACACCCACCGCCCGGTCTTCCGGTCCCAGACCTACATGGAGCAGGTGCGCGGCGTGCTGAGTGAGTTGGAGGCCCGGCTGCAGGCCGTGCCGGACGACGGGCGGCTGCGCCAGCTGGTGGGCAACTTCGCCGCCGAGCTGGAGTGGGCGCGGGCCCAGGATTTTCAGGCGCCCGGCGACGAAGGCGAGGTGATGCCCATGCACAAGCCCTGTTACTTCAACACGGGCTGCTGCTCGTTTGTGGACGGCGACATCTCGGGGCTGGAGCTGGCCGACGGGCAGATCCGGCTGGTGCGCTGGCCGGACCAATACGGCCGGGCGCGGCCGAAAGTGCTGGCGTCCGCCGGCCTGCGCGAGGTGCTGGCGGCATGCTGACCCTGGACGAGGCCGGCCTGGCCCGCGGCGTGCGGGCCTTGGCGCGGCGCGACCCCGACCTCGCCCGCCTGGCGCGCCAGCACGGCCCGCCGCCGCTATGGGCGCGCGCGCCGGGTTTCCCCACCTTGATCTACATCATCCTGGAACAGCAGGTCTCGCTGGCCTCCGCCCGCGCCGCCTTCGAGCGGCTCACGGCGGCCGGCCGCGGCGCGGTCACCCCGCGCCGGCTGCTGCGCTTCGATGACGCCGAACTGAAGGCGATCGGCTTCAGCCGGCAGAAGGCCGGCTACGCGCGCGCGCTGGCCACGGCCATCCTGACGGGCGCGTTCGACCTGGAGGCGCTGCCGGGCCTGGACGATCCGGCCGCGCGCGCGGAACTGATCCGCCAGAAGGGCATCGGCCCGTGGACGGCCGACATCTACTTGCTGATGGCCCTGGGCCGGCCCGATGTCTGGCCGCACGGCGACCTGGCGTTGGCCGTGGCCGTGCAGGAGGTGAAGGGCCTGGCCCAGCGCCCCACCTACGCGGCATTGACCGAGATGAGCGCAGCCTGGCGCCCCTGGCGCGCGGTGGCGGCGCGGATGTTCTGGCAGCACTATCTGCGCCAGCGCGGCCGTTCGGACTGAGCGCCCGGCCGGCGGCGCGCAAAAGCGGATTGTGCTATTCTCAGCGGTATGCGCCCGTGGCTGGCCGGGCTGCTGGCCAGTTTGATCCTGTTGGCCGGCTGCGGCCCCGTCCTCCTGAGCGAGCCGCTGGGGACCGCGGCCGCGCCTCCACCTATGCTGCGCTATCTGGCCCTCGGCGATTCGTACACGATCGGCGAAAGCGTGCGGCCGGCGGAACGCTGGCCCGTGCAGCTGGCCGCGCGTCTGCGGGCCGGCGGCCTGGCCGTGGCCGAGCCCGTCATCGTGGCCCGCACCGGCTGGACCACGGCCGAGCTGGCGGCCGGGCTGGACACCGCCCAGCCGGCCGGCCCGTTTGACCTGGTCTCGCTGCTCATCGGCGTAAACAACCAGTACCGGGGCCAGGGCGTGGCGGATTACGATGCCGAATTGGCCGCCCTGCTGGACCGCGCCATCGACCTGGCGGGCGGAGCGCCGGGCCGGGTGCTGGTGCTTTCCATCCCGGATTGGGGAGTGACGCCCTTCGCGGCGGGCCGCGACCGGGCCGCCATTGCGGCCGAGATCGACGCCTTCAACGCCGTCAACCGGGCCGCGGCCGAGGCGCGCGGCGTCCCTTACCTGGACATCACGCCCGGCTCGCGGCGGGCCGCCGAGGTGCCGGCTCTGCTCGCCGAGGACGGGCTGCACCCGTCCGGGGTTTTGTATGCGGAGTGGTCGGCCCTGGCCGAGCCGGTGGTCCGGGCCGCGCTGCAGCGCTGACAGTCTTCCTCCAGCCTGACAAGGGTGAGCCATGTTCTCTCAGGCCGCGCGACGTTTGCAGGACGCGCTCAATCAAAAGGCCGATCAGATCCAGCGGGAGTTTGTGGCGATCAGCGAGGACCTCAAGGCCATCTCGCGCCGGCTGCGCGAGGTGAGCGAGTCCGAGCGGACGGCGCTCCTAGCCGAGCAGACCAGCCTGCACGAGCGCCAGGCGGCGCTGGCGGCCGCGATTAACACCTGGCGCGACCAGGCGCGGGCCATCCAGCGCCAGCCCGGTGAAGCCGCGCTGCGCACCCTGCTGTCCGACCTGCAGGCGGCCGAGGATGAGGCCGTCCAGGCGGCGGCCGGCCGGGCGCTCCTGATCCTGGACGCGCCGGAGGCCGAGCTGGCCCGGCTGGCGGCCGAGGCGCAGCCGGCCCAGGTCACCACCACGGCGGCCACGCGCCTGATCCAGCGCGCGCGCACCGAGTTTGATCTGCGCGGTGTCGATCCCCGGGCCCGCCGGGCCGCGGCCGTGGAATTCGCCAACCGCGCCAGCGTCCTGCGCGACGAGGCCGTCCTGGCTGAACTGGAAGCGGCGCGCGCGGATCAGGACCCGCTGGTGCGGGAAGTGGCCGTGCAGACCATCATCCAGATCCTGCGCCTGCGCGCCATGCGGCTGGCCGAACTCGAGGATGCCTACACGGCCGTCCAACGTCTGCGCCAGATTGACGATCCGGCCGTGGTCCCGGTCTTCATCGAGGTCCTGAGCCAGCCGCGCCAGGGGTTCGTCCTGGAAGAGGCCGGCCCGCGCGAGGCCGATAACCATCGCATGCGCCGCGCGGCGCTGGGCGGCCTGGTGGAGTGGCACACGCCGGCGGCCCAGCAGGCGGTGCGAGCCTGCCACTACGACCGGAACCCGGAGGTCGTGAAGCTAGCGGCCCTGGCCTTGGAGCTTTACCCCGGCGAGTGGACGGGGCCAACCGCCGAAACCCGCAAAGCCCCGCCGCGCGCCGAAGACGCGCCGGTCCCATGACCCTCACCGCCGGTTTTCTGGGCGCCCCGGCGGACTGGGCCGCGGCGCGCCTGCGCCTGGACGACGTGCACGGGCTGTGGGGCGGCCAGGTGCTGTACCTCTCCGGCCAGGGCCAGGTGCTGGTGCAGCGCGTTCCACCGGGGCGGGTGGAGGCGCGTTTTGTCATGGCCATCGCGCCGGCGGAGGCCCAGGCCGTCTTCGCGCTGTGCGTGGAACAGGATGTGCTGGCCATGGCCTTCCCGCCGCGCGCCCTCATCCCCGACGAGGCCTGCGCCCAACTCACGCTCGTCAGCGCCGCCGGCCGCGCGCAAAGCGTGACCAAATGCGCCCATGACCCGCACGCCGGCTTCGCGGCCGTCAGCGCCGCCCTGCGGCCAATCGCCGAGCGCGCGGCCCAGGCCGGGCCGGTGGCCACCGGCCCGTTTGACGCCGAGTTCCGGCCGGCCTGGTATTAGCGCAAAGGAGCCCGCCATGGGGCGACCGATCCCGTTATTCACGGTGCTGGGTGTGCAGACCACCATCACACGGCTGGGCCTGGTGTCCTTTGGCGTGGCCGGCCTCGGGCTGGCGGGCCTGGCCGGCGCCTGGTCCGGCCTGCCGCTGGGCGCGGCCCTGCTGGCCGGCGCGCTGGGCGCGCTGAGCATGTTCGTCTCGGAATGGCTGCATCAGATGGGGCACGCCGTGGCGGCTCGGCGCACGGGCTACCCCATGCACGCCATGCACTTTCGCTCAATCCTGGCCGTGTCCGAGTACCCGGCCGAGGAGCCGGAGCTGCCGGCCGCCCTGCACATCCGACGGGCGCTGGGCGGCTTCTGGGTCAACCTGCTGATCGGCCTGTTCCTGGCGCCGTATGCGTTCTTCGCCGGCTTTGGGGGCGGCGGCGCGGCCTGGGCCGTCGGCTTCGCCACGTTCTACAACCTTGTCGTGCTGGGGCTGGGCGCGCTGGTGCCCATCGACCTGCCGGGCACACTCACCACCGACGGCGCGACCCTGTTGCGCTACTGGGGGAAGGACGCGGGCGGCCAGGGCCAAGGCGGCGGGTGAGGCGCCGCCGCGCGCGGCGGCCGGCCTGCCTCAGGGAGCGGCTTTCGGCGCCTCGTCCTCTTTGACCGGCACTGCCGCCACCCGGAAGCCCAGGTTGGGCCGGCGCTTGAAGGGGTAATCCCAATTGCGCTGGGCGCAGCGGACGCGTTTGAGCGGGGAATCGAAGGCGCCGCCGCGGATCACCATGCCCTCGCCCGCCGCCGGCCCGGTCGGGTTGAGGATCGCCTCGCGCCGCGCATACTCAGCCGCCTCGTACCAATCCAAACACCACTCCCAGACATTGCCGCACATATCGGCCAGCCCATACGGGCTGTCGCCGCCCGGCGAGAACAGGCCCACCGGCGTGGTGGCATCCGCCAGGTCGTCGGCGTTGGCCAGGGCCGGGTCCCAGGCGTCGCCCCACGGAAACAGGCGCCCGTCCGGCCCGCGCGCGGCCTTCTCCCACTCTGCTTCAGTCGGCAAGCGGTACTGCCAGCCGGGCGTGTCCAGCCAGCGGCAGAACGCCTGGGCGTCCTCCCAGGAGATCTGGGTGACCGGATGCTGGGCCTTGCCGTCCGGGATGGTCCAGGGCGTGTTGGGGTGGATGGCCTGCTGGTAGGCCTGATACTGCTCGTGGGTCACAAGCTGCTGGCTCAGGTAATACTCAGTCAGGCGCACCACGTGCTGGGGGCGTTCGGCCGGCTGGGCCAGGACGTCGCGGGCCGGGTCGCTGCCCATGCGGAACTCGCCGGGCGGGATGCGCACGCAGGTGAGGACCAGGCCGGGCCGGAGCGTGACCAGCAAGCGGTCGTTGTCCAGCTGGGTGCGCGGGTAGCGGGTCCGCGCCGTCTGGCGGGCGCGCTCCTCGGCCGCCTGGCGTTCGCGGGCCTCGGCCTCGGCCGCGCGGCGCTGGCGTTCGGCGTAGCGCTCGGCCTGGCGCATCTCGGCCTCCCACTTCATCCACTCGCGGGCGGCCTCGGCTTCGCTGCGCCGGCGGCGGGTGCTGGCGGCGCGCGGGCGGAAGAAGTCGTCCTCGTCCGTCGCCTCGTCGCGGCCGGCGGACCGGCGGCTCTGCTCGGCCTTCCAGCGGGCGTCGTAGGCGCTGCGCCGCACCGGGTCGCTCAGGACCGTGTAGGCCTCGTTAATGCGCTTGAGCTTCTCCTCGGCGTAGCGGCGGACCGACTCGTTGGCCTGCTGCAGGCGGTCCGGGTGGTGGAGCTGCACCTGGATGCGGTAGGCGGTCTTGATCTCGTCCTGGGTGGCGTCCACGCGCACATCCAGGAGCTCGTAATACTTCATGGCCTAACTATACCAAACGGGGCCGGCCGGCTCCGCCGAAAAGGGGGCTACGCAACCAGCGCGGGCGGCGCCGGCGCTCAGCGGATTTCGGGCGCTATGGCGTCAGCGCAGGATCTGGCTGAGGAAGAGCCGGGTGCGCTCCTCGCGCGGGTTGGCGTAGAAGGCTTCCGGCGTGCTGCGTTCCACCACCTTGCCGCGGTCCATGAACACCACCTCGTCGGCGGCGTTCCGGGCAAAGCCCATCTCGTGGGTCACCACCACCATCGTCATGCCCGAGCGCGCCAGGTCCTGCATCACGTCCAGCACCTCCTTGATCATCTCGGGGTCGAGCGCGGACGTCGGCTCGTCGAAGAGCATGATCTTGGGGTTCATGGCCAGGGCGCGGGCGATGGCCACGCGCTGCTGCTGGCCGCCGGAGAGCTGGCCGGGGTAGACGTCGGCCTTCTCGGGGATGCCCACGCGCTCCAACTGCTGGCGCGCAACCTGGCGGGCCTCGGCCTCGCCGCGCTGGCGCACGATGCGCTGGGCCAGGGTGACGTTCTCCAGGGCGGTCAGGTGCGGGAAGAGGTTGAACTGCTGGAAGACCATCCCCACTTCGGCGCGGATGGCGTTGATGTCCTTGCGGTTGTGGGTCAGCTTGATGCCGTCCACCCAGATCTCGCCGCCGGTGGGCACCTCCAGGTGGTTGATGCAGCGCAGGACGGTGGATTTGCCCGAGCCGCTCGGGCCGATGATGACCATCACCTTGCCGGCGTCCACGGTCAGGCTGACGCCGTCCACGGCCTTCACGCGGCCGAAGTGCTTGGTCAGATCCTTGATCACGATCATGGGCGTGCCGGAGGACTCAGTGGCCATATTTGCCCATCCGCGTCTCGAGCCACTTGACCACCAGCGAGAGCACCAGGGTCATGCTCAAGTAGAGAAACGCCAGCATGTTCAGCGTGGGCGGGTAGATGAAGGAGGCGGCCATGTACAGCCGGGCCTCCTGGGTGATATCGCGCACGCCCAGCACCGAGACCAGCGACGAGTCCTTGAGCATAGAGACGAAATCGTTGCCGAGCGGCGGCAGGATCCGGCGGATGGCCTGCGGCAGGATGACGTAGCGCATGGCCTGCACGTAGCTCATGCCCAGGGAGCGGGCGGCCTCCATCTGGCCGCGGCCGATCGACTCGATGCCGGCCCGGAAGGTCTCGGCCTCAAAGCCGCCGTAGGCGAAGGCCAGCGCGATCACCACGCGCACGATCATGGGCACGTCCTGGTTGGAGAAATTGGCCAGCACGCCGTCCGGGTTGATCATCCCGCCCAGCCAGTTCAGGAAATCCACAATTAGGGGCGTCATCACGAAGGCGAAATAGAAGATCTGCACCAGGATCGGCACGCCGCGGATGATCTGCACGTACAGGGCCGCCAGGTTGTAGATTACGGGGTTCTTGGAGACGCGCCCCAGGCCGCCCAGGAGGCCGAGCAGGACCGCGATCACATAGGCGATCACCGTCACCAGGGCCGTGGTGAGGATGCCTTGGCTGAGCTTGCCGAAGATGAAGGAGTATAGATCGTC
>JAEURL010000708.1 GCA_016789165.1 Anaerolineales bacterium
AGGAAGGCTTCAAAGCCGGTGTGGGCCCGGTCGGAGCTGTCATGGATGCCGCGCGGCGGGGCGTGCGTGATCAGGACGTCCAGAAAACGGCCGTAGCGGGCGCGGTTGACCAGCAGGGCCGGCGTCAGCTGCAGCACCCGGCGGTGCATATCGCGCTGGCTGTACTGGTGCTGGCCGAAGTTGTACTGCAGCGAGCCGCCCAGGCCGGCCAGCAGCAAGTCCCGGCCGCGGGATTGGGCGCGCACGCTCAAGGTCTCGAGCGGCAGGCAACCCTCGGCCTGGTCGATGATCCGGCCGTCGCTCAGGTACTGCGACGGCTTATCGTGGTTGCCGTGCACGTAGTAGACCGGCCGGTTCAGCATGGTGACGACGAATTCCAGGTAGTAGAAAGGCAGATCGCCGCAGCCCACCACCAGGTCCACATCCGCAAACCGCTCCGTGATCCGGGGGCTGTAAATGGAATCCACGACTTCATCGCTCAGGGCCAGGATCTTCACGGTTCGGCACGGATCGGCCGGCCGGTTCAGGGCGCCGGCCAGTCACGGGTGTAATTCAGGCGGAGCTTATCCAGGATGGCCTGTTCCAGGTCCAGGCCGGTGACACTGGCTAATTGTAAGAGATACAGGGCCACATCCGCCAGTTCGCCGGCCAGTTTAGCCGGGTCAGCCGAGTCGCGCCACTGGTACAGCTCCAGCACCTCCGCCGCCTCGATGGCCAGCGAGGCCGCCAGGTGGCGCGGCGTCTGGGGCTTGGGCGAATCCGGCGCGTACCAGCCTTTGGCGGCCACGAAGCGGTGCATTTCGTCGGTGAGTTGCGGAAGGGTCAACGCCATGTTTGCCTGCTCAGATTAACCGCGCCTCGCCGGCGCAAGTCACGCAAAAAAAAGAACCGGCCCCCAGAGCTGGGGGCCGGCTGGGGCCAGGGGCTTCGGCCAGGCGGTCCCGGCTTTACTCGGCCTTCTTCTTGCGCGGGGCGGCGCGCTTCTTGGGCGCGGCCGGCGCCGCGGCCTCGCCGTCGGCTTTCTTGCGGGCCGGGGCGCGGCGCTTGGGCTTGGCCTCGGCGGCGCCTTCCGCCGCCGTGGCGGACGACTCCGCGATGGCGCTCACCACCGAGTTGTCGCCGCTGAAGTTGTTGGGCACGTAGGCGTCCGCCTGCCAGTCGTTGTGCCAGTGGCCGTTGCTGTCAAAATAGCGGAATTGATAGCTGCGGTTCTCGTCCAGCGGCAGGGTGATGCCCCAGGAACCGTCGGCCGCGTGGGTCATCGGGTGCAAGGCGATGCTCCAGTCATTGAAATCGCCCACCAGATAAAGCCGCGAGACGCCTTCCAGCGCCGGCATGGTGAAAGTGACTTCAACTTTCCCATTTCCGAGTTGGCGTTTGGTCAACATAAGTGTCCTCCTTTGTAAAACCAACCCGGCGATTATAGCAGGCTGACGCTCAATGGCGTTTCAACAGGGGTCAACAGTTTAGCGGGTGAATTTCGGGCAAATTACCGGCTTGGCCGGCGGCCGGCCCGGGCACGGAACCAGGCCCGCCCGCCCAGCATCCAGCTCTGGATGCGCCCCGCCAACCACTCGGGCGGGTCATAGGCCGCCACCGGGAAGGGGTCCAGGCCGGCCGCGCCCAGCACGGCGTTGGCGGCCTCCAGGCCGCTGACGCAGGCCCGCTCGATGAACAGGGCCGGCCAGGGGCCGCGCACCCAGTCCCCGCACGCCCACAGGGCCGGCCAGGGGGTCGTCACCCCCAGCCAGTGCTGGGCCGGGTAGACGGTGAGGCGGGTTTGCACGGCCGGGTTGCGCTGGAGCATCTGGTGAACGGCGTGGCCGCGCAGCTCGGGGTAGGCGCGATACAGGTCCTGGACGGCCTGGGCCAGGATGGCGGCGTCCGGCTGGGCGAAGAACTGCGGCGGGCGGTACAGGTGCATCTCGATGGCGCTGCCGCCGGTGGCCCGCGCCCAGGCCGCGAACTCGGGCTGGATGCGCTCCAGCCAGAAGAAGTTGTCGACGCTGAAGTCGCCGGTGAAGATGCCGCCCTCCGGCCCGTCGCGGGGCGGCCGGTCGAACCAGATGCGCACGGTGCCGTTGGGCAGGCCGGCCGGCCAGCGCAGGCCGGCCGCGCCGGCGCGCGTAGCCTCGCTCTCCAGCAGCAGGCGCTCGGCCGCCGGCGCGTCCACGGCCAGGACGACGTGGTCGGCCAGAAAGGTGCGCGGCCCGCGCGGGGTGGTGACGCGCACGCCCCAGCCGGGCCGGCCGTCCGGGCGCGCGAGCAGGGCCTCGGCCGTGTGCCCCAGCAGCAGCTCGCCGGCGCGCTCCTGCAGGCGCTCGACCAGCGGGTTGATCAGCTCGGTGCCGGCGTTGCGCGTGAAGTAGACGAAGCGCAGGGAATCGCGGCGCAGGACGCTGTAGAAGCGCAGCGCGGCCAGGAAGGCGGCCAGCGTGATCTGGTCGTCGTAGCTGGCCAGGCCGCTGCGCGCCAGGCCCACGAACATGGCCCGCAGGCGCGGCGACCAGCCCTGGAAGAAATCCTCCAGCGCCTGGCCCTCCAGCGGGATGACGCGCTCGAACGGGTCCAGGGCCACGGCCAGCAGCAGGCTGCGCCAGACCCAGGGCAGGGCCAGCCAATCCCGCAGGCCGAGCATGCCCAGGAAGCGGTGGCTGCCGAACAGTTCCAGGTAGTGCAGGGGCGGCGGCAGGGTGGCGTAGCTGATCAGCCGGCCGACTTCGGCCCACAGCACGCGCTCGCCCTCGGCGTGGATCCAGGCTTGCTCCCGGGCCGGCACGATGTCCGGCGCGACGCGGAAGCGCTCGAGCGTGGCGCGCACGTTCTGGTAGTTGTTCCACAGGCCGTGCATGCCGTGCTCGGGATAGAAGGTCTGGGTGTGGCCGCGCAGGGTGAAGGTGACGGCGCCGCCCTCGCCGCCCGCCTGGCCGGCCGCGCCCCGCGCCTCTCTTCCAGCGAGCGGGGCGGACGGGTGCGGGGCCCCACCCCACATGCGTCCGCCGGCGTACAGGGCGTCGGCTTCGAGCAGGCGCACTGGCAGGCCGCGCTCCGCCAGGTGCAGGGCGGCCGTCAGCCCGGCCAGGCCGGCGCCGACGACGATGATCTCCGGCGGGTTTTCGGGATCAAAGGCCACGCCGCTATTCTACTGCTCTGTCAGCAAATGGGCGCGCAACTGGGCGGCCACCTCCGGCCCCACGCCGGCCGCCTCGCGCAGATACGCCTCCACCGAGCCGTGGCGCGCCCGCACAAAGGCCAGCAGCCGGCGCAGGTTGCGCGGGTGCGCAGTCAGGATCGGGCGCAGCTCCTCCGGCGCAAAGCCCAGGGCCGTGATGCGGCGCACGTCGTCCTGCGCCGCGGCCAGGATGCCGGGATAGTCGCGGTTGCTGAGCGCATAGTCGGCCAGAACGACGTCTTCGGGCACGCCCAGCAGCAGGAGCAGCAGGGCGATGACGATGCCGGTGCGGTCCTTGCCGGCCGTGCAGTGCACGAGGTAGGGCTGATTGGCCGGGTCCGCGATCTGGCGCAGGACGGCGCCGAAGACGGGCGCGCTGCCGGCGGCCATGCGCACGTAGCCCTCCTCGAAGACGACGTCCAGCTCATGCCGGCGGAAGATCAAGGTCCGCAGCCAGGCGGCGGTGTTGCCGTCCGGGTAGGCCGGCTGGAGGGCGTAGGCGGCGCCGGCCGGCAGCCGGTCCGGATAGCGCGCGGCTTCCTGGGGGGTGCGCAGGTCACAGACGGTGCGCAGGCCCAGCTCGGCCAGGCGCGCCAGGGCCGGCTCATCCAGGCCGGCCAGGCTGCCCGAGCGCCAGACGCGGCCCCAGCGCACGCGCCGGCCGTCGGTTGTGGCGTAGCCGCCGATATCGCGCAGATTCACGGCGCCGGGCAGGGCCAGCCGCCGGCGGTCGGGCTCCAGATGCGTCCAAACGTCGTCGCCGGGCTCCGGCAGCAGCGCCTCCGCCGCCGGGTAGGCCGGCCGGGCGCGGCGCGCTGTGCGGACGCGCGCCACGGCCCAAACGGCCAGCGCGCCGGCCGCCAGACTGAGGGCGCCCA
>JAEURL010000023.1 GCA_016789165.1 Anaerolineales bacterium
CCGTGAAGCGCTGATAGGCCAGGAAGGGCAGCGGGATGACGGCCAGGGTCAGGATCGCCGTGGGCTGGGTGACCCACTCAAACCACAGGTAGGCCTGGTACCAGACGTAGACCGTGATGGCCCAGAGCACCACGCTCAACAGCGAGAGGACGACGAAGGTCAAAAGCTTGTTGGACTCAGGCGGACGACTGGGGCTGCGCATACAGGCCTCCTCTCTACGGGATCCGGAGCTCCATGCCGATGGTGATGTAATCCGGGTTGAAACCGACTTTGTCTTTGTTGGCGTCGATCAGGGCCTGCGGCGTGATGTTGAACTTGCGCGCGATGTTGTACAGGGTGTCACCCTTCTGGACGATGTAAATGCCGGGCTGGGCGCTGCTGGCGCTGGCGCCGGCCTCGGGCTGGCCCGTGGTGGTGCCGGGCGCCGTGGTGGCCGGGGTCAGATCAGCCTCGGACGGCAGGGCCGGCTCGGCCGGGTTCTCGGGGAAGAGCAGGCCGGGCACCGGGTAGGGGCCGCTGTTCAGCTGCCACTTGTCGGCGCCCAGCAGCGCGTCCAGCGCGCCGGCCGTCAGCCGGAAGGTGATGCCGCTCAGCGCGAACTCCGGCACGGACTGCACCGAGACCTCCACCGTATCCTGCGGACGGGTCTGGCGGGCCGGCCCGTCCAGTTTGTTGCCGATCAGGATCTTCAGCCCGCCCAGCACCTCGGCGGCGCGGGCCTCGTCCGGCGGCACCTGGGCCAGCCAGGTGGCCAGGGTGGCCCAGCGTTTGCGGGCGTAGGCCTCGAGCAGGCGCGGGTTGCACTGCGCGATCAGGGTGTCGGCGGCCGAGATGATGGTCTGGGTTTGGCTGGTGTCCTGGTAGTTGGCCTGGACCATCTGGTTGTAAAGCGGCTCGCACTGGCGGATGCGGTTCTGCAGCCAGATAGCCAGCAGATCGCCCTGGTTCTGCTGCAGGGCGTAGCTGGCCTGCTGCGCGACGTTCTTCAAGCTGACGCCGAAGGGCAGGCGCTGCTGGCTGGCGTCCAGGCCGCGCCACAGCAGCAGGCCGCCCTCGGAATAGGGCGAGCTGCGCACGAAGCTGGACGGGCGGGGCGTGGCGGTGGGCGCGGCCGGCGCCGGGGTGCCGGCCGGCGGCGCAGTGGGGACGATGACCACCGGCGTGATGATCACGCCCGTCCCGCCGCCGCCCGTGAGCGGCAGGCCGTAGCCCAGGCCGTCGGCCACTTCCGCGCCGACCCGGCCCCAGTAGGAGAAGCTCTCGGTGCGCGCCGTGCGCGCCGTCTCGCCGGCCACCCGCGCCAGCAGGTCGCCCAGCAGGCTGTTGTTGAGCTGCGCACTGGCCAGGAGGAAGATAAAGGATGCAAAGCAAATCAACCCGACCCCCACGATCGAGGCCAGAAACGAGTTCACGGTCTTGGAAATCTGATCCATAGGACCCTTTCCTTGCGGAGCCGGCGACTTACTCATCAAAGCCCTTGCCCATCAGAGCTGGACGCCCAGCGTCAGCAGCTCCTCCGGCGAATAGTAAATCAGCACCCAGGCCCGGAACAAACGATACAGCCCGCGCACGGCCGCGCGGCGCTCCGGGGTTTGCACTTGTGGTGCCAGGGCCGCAGTTGCGGCCGGCAGCGGGCCAGGCAGCGCCTCGGCGCCCTGGCCGTTCAGCAGCAGGCTCTGCGTGAGCAGCAGCCCCAGCACCGGCGTCGGCACCAGCCGCTCGGTGGCGTCTGAACTGCCGGCGGCCGGCGGGATGGCGCTGACGGCGGCCGCGCTGGTCTCCACCGCCTCGCTCACCGTCCGCAGCCGCGCCATCCGATCCTGCAGCACGGTCCAGTACCAGCTGTACTGGTCCACGTCCCAGGCGCCGGGGTTATAGCCGCACAGCGCCGACCAGACATCGCCGTTGGACCACCAGCTGCCCCAGCATCCGCTGACGGTCAGGTAGCGGGTGGTGCACTCGGCCACGGCGTTTGGGTCGTTCCACACGTCCGTCGAGGCCGCGTCGCCGCACAGCCCGCCCGGCGCGAAGTGCTCGGGCAGGAGCTGGGTGCGGCCCACGGCGCCGGCCGACGAGGCGTACAAATCCTCCGGCCCGATCACCTTGCCCAGCCGCCGGCCCAGGGCTTGCATGGCTGGGTTGGCGGCGATGGCGGCCAGGCCGTCGCGCTGGCGCTGGGCCGTGCGCGAGACGCTCAGGCCCAGGATGGCGCGCTCGTAAAAGCTGGCCGGCCACCGCTCGGCCACCGCCTCCCAGGCCCGGTACTGGCCGTACGGGCCGGGCTGGGTGGGATCGATCAAACCCCAATCGTCGGCGTTGGTCTCGCCGAACGGGATGGCGGCGGCGGCCTCGGGCGGGAAGACCTTGCCCGCCTCACCGGGGGCGGCCGGCCGGCCCTGGGCTGTGCGCGGCACGGCGGCCTGGTAAAAGGCCTTGAGCAGGCGCCAGTCCGTGTAACCCACCGCCTGCGCCATCGATTGGTAAGGGGCGTCCGCGGCCGAGTAGGCGCTGGCGGTCCGCGGGCCGATCGGCCAGACGGGGCCGGCCGAAATCATCACCAGCAAGCCCACGAAGCCCAGCACGATGCCGGACTTCAGGGCGGCCTCCAGCGGCCGGCCGCCGGGCGCCGCCGGGCGCCCTCCCGGCCCGCGCACCAGGCTCCAGCCCACATAGCCGGCCGTGCCCAGAGTCACCAACAGGAGCGCCAGACGCCTGAGTGGCGCTAGGAGCTCCGGCCGCAGCACGCGCAGCTCCCAGTCGTCCTCCCGCGCCAGGTAATCTGGCAGCGCGGCCGAGAGCGTCTGGGCCTGCACCAGGCAGGCTGCGTTTACCCAATAGCGGCCCTGCACATACCACTGCGGGCAAGGCAGGTCGCGTTTGGCCGCCGGCTCGGCCCAGTAGCCCAGGCTGAGGTGCGTGTGCCCGCCTGGGCATTCCTTGGCCAGCGGCGTCCCCAGCGCCACAGGCGTATAGTGGCGCTGAGAAGCGCTTATACTAGCCTGAATTTGAATCTCGCACAAATGAAAAGCCAGCAT
>JAEURL010000031.1 GCA_016789165.1 Anaerolineales bacterium
CAGTACGCCATCATGTCGCCGTGGATGCTGGCCTACCGCGCCACGGAGGGCGCCTTCGCGCGCATCGACGGCTGGGTCAACCACTACCTCGACCACTGGGCCGGCCTGGTGGAAAACGGCCTCAGCGTGCCGGTGGCCAACGGCCTGCCGCCGGCCGAGCGCGACCGCCTCAACCGGGCCGCGATCTTCAACCCGGACGTGGACCCGGTCTGGGCCCAGATCGACCGGATGCTGGGGGCCGAGACCAGCGCGCGGCTGCGCGCGCTCCTCCAGAACCCGGCCGTCGAAGCGCTGCCATGACGACCGCCGCCCCCTCCGTCTGGCAGCAGCGCGTCGAGGGCGTCTGGCATGGGCTGCCGGCGGTGTTCGACGGGGCCGGCGCGCCGCTGGGCTGCGTGCGCGTTACGCGCGGCATCACGCGCGACGCCGCCGGCCAGCCGGTCTTTCACGTCCACAGCCTCGCCGAGTTCGAGGGACCGCTGCGGGCGCGCCTGGCCCAGCCGGACCTCGTCCTGCACGTCGTGGACGAGGGCGCGGCCCGCGTCTACCACGGCCGCGACTTCCACGGCGCCGGCCAGCCGTTCGGCGCGACGCTGCTGGGCAGCGACTACATCCAGCCCTGGGACGTGGACACGGCCGTGATCGTAC
This sequence comes from Anaerolineales bacterium, assembly GCA_016789165.1. Taxonomy (GTDB): domain Bacteria; phylum Chloroflexota; class Anaerolineae; order Anaerolineales; family UBA6663; genus SpSt-583. The sequence continues at coordinate 649 of JAEURL010000031.1, forward strand.
AGGTGCTGCCCGGCGGCGAAGCGCAGGTGTACTCGGCTCAGCTCTACCAGGGGCCGGCCCTGCTCGGCGTGCTCCACGGCCGCTATCAGCTCGTCCGCGGCGCGGACACGCCGGCCGAGGCCGCGCTGGATTCGTTTCTGGCCGAGGAGCGCGCGGCCGGCCCGGAGACCATCCTGGCCCGCGCCGGCCGTTGGCAGGGCGACCTGACCGTGCATGCCGCCGACGGAACCGCCCAGGGGGCCGTGCCCGCGACCGTGGCCTGGGAGCAGTCCGGGCCTGGGCGCGTGGCGTGCGAGGCCGCCTGGGACGGTCCGGCCGGCCGGCGCCTGCGCTTCCTGCGGCGGGACGCCGGCGCCCAGTGTTTCTTCGACGGCCCGGATGTGTTCGGCAATGGCCAGGCCTTTGGGCGGGCTTTGTTCAGCACCCAGCACCTGCGCGGTGAGGCGCTGACGCTGCGCACCCGCGACGTGTGGCTCGGCCCGGCCGGCCTGGCCGTGGTCTGGCAAGTCTTCTTCGGCGTCCAGCTCCGCCAGGTGATGGCGGGTGTGCTGCGCCCGGCGTAAAAGGAGCGCACCGACGATGACGGCTGTCAAAAGCATTCAAGAGCTGCTGGACGAAAGCCCGGCCACCGACGCCACCACCACCCTCGGCCGGCTGTGGGGCGTGATGGGCGAGCTGCGCGCCAAGCTGCTGGCCCGCTTCGAGCTGCACCCCAACCCGGACACCGCGGACCTGCGCGCCTACGGCACCGCCGACGGCCGGTTCCGCGGCGAGATGTTCACCTTTCGCGGCCCCGTGATCGACTACCTGGTCAGCTCCTGGATCGGCAATCCGGCCCTGGGCTTCACCAACCTGCACCTGAATATCTGGCTCAAACCGCATCTGCGCGTGCCGCACCTCGGCATCGTCTTCGGCACCATTCCGGACTTGTTCTTTTACGCCGACTATGTGCCGCGCACCGACCTGTGGGTCGATCTGGAGTATCTGGACCGCTACTACGAGCCGCTCAACCCCGGCTACCTGGAACTGCGCGGCGACGCCCGGCTCAAACCCTTCGTCAGCCTGAGCACCTACATCCGCCAGGCGCAGTCGCCGGCCGCCCTGGCGTACACGGCCCCCGTCACCGACGACACACTCAGCCTGGTGACGGCCGCCGCCCATGAGCGCCTGGACCGCTGGCTGGCCTGGATGGAACAGCCCGAAGTCACGCCCGAAGCCGGCCAAGCGGCGATGGCGCAGCGTGACCTGGCGATCCGGCGCGCCACCGGCCAGCGCGACCCGGCCAACGCCATCGGCGTGCGCGCCTTTGGCGCCGAGTATGCCGGCCGCCTGCTGGAGGGCCTGTGGGGCGTGAGGCTGGACGGATGAGCTCGGCCGGCGCCGAATGGTCCTTTGCCACCGACGTGGTCGTGGTGGGCGGCAGCGGCTGCGGGTTGGCGGCGGCTCTGGCCGCGGCGCAAGGCGGCGCGGAAGTGCTGGTGCTGGAGAAGCAGGCGCGGCCGTGGGGCAACACGGCCCGCTCCGGCGGCATGATCCCGGCGGCCGGCACCCGGTTCCAGCGCGCGGCCGGCATCGTGGAGACGGCCGACGACTTCGCGGCCGACATCTTCGCCAAGAACGGCCACACCTCGGACCCGGCGCTGACCCGCCGCCTGGCGCGGATCGCGCCGGCGCTGGTCGAGTGGCTGGTGGACGAGGCCGGCGTGGCGCTGACCTTCGTCGGCGACTTCAAATACCCGGGCCACCGCCAGTTCCGCATGCACGCGCCGCCCAGCCGCACCGGCGGCGCGCTGGTGGCCGACCTGCGCCGCGCGGTGGCGGCCCGGCCCACCATCGACTTCGTGACCGACGCGCCGGTAACGGGCCTGGTGGCCGACGCGGCCGGCGCTGTGACCGGCGTCGAGGTCCAGCGCGGCCCGGCCGTGGAGCGGGTGCGGGCGCGCAAGGTGATCCTGGCCTGCAACGGCTTCGCGGGCAATCCGGAGCTGGTCGCCCGCTACTGCCCGGACATCGCCGACGCCCTGTATTTCGGCGGCGAGGGCAACACCGGCGAGGGCATCGTGTGGGGGCTGGAACTCGGCGCCGCGCTGGCGTTCATGGACGCCTACCAGGCGCATGCCAACGTGGCCGTGCCGCACAACGTCCTGATCACGTACGCCGTGATCATGGAGGGTGGCCTGCAGGTGAACGTGGCCGGCCGGCGCTTCGGCGATGAAACGCACGGCTACTCCGAGCACGCCCTGGCCGTGCTAG
>JAEURL010000052.1 GCA_016789165.1 Anaerolineales bacterium
GGTAACGGGCCAGGAACTCCAGGAGCCGGCCGCTGCTGTGGTGCTCGGCCACCTGGTGGATGAAGCCGCGCAGCTGCGCCAGGCGCCTCTCAATCCGCGCCTGCCGGTCCACTTGGCGGGCCAAGGCCGTCAGGATCAGCCACGTGCCGCCCGGGATCAGCAGGCCGTATAGGATGAATTCTATCCAATGATGTTCGGTGGGCAGCCGGGTTTCCAGGATTTCAAAGGCCAGGACGCCGAGCAGCCCCAAGCCCAGAATAACCCAGCGCCAGCGCAGGATCGCTTGAGAGATAGGAGGCGGGTTGGGGGCGGGAAGGGGAGCCATACCTGCGCAGGAACTGGTTGTTTACCCGGATGAATTCTAACGGCCTCCACTTAACGCGGCCATAGTACCCAACTACTTCACTTAAAGCCGCCGCCAGCCCCGCGGCAACCCCGGCCAAGGACTAGCCCGGCGCCTAGTCCCGAAATAACTGACAATCCCCATAGGCGGCCGGCCGCTCTTTCCGCACAATATCAGCCTGGCGGCACTCAGCCGCCGTCAGCGGCCCAGGAGACGCCAATGCCCCGCCACCGCCCCTCCTATTTTAGCGTAGGTCTCGCGGCGATCCTGTGGTTGGCGGCCGCCAGCTGCCAGGCCGCCGGGGCACAGCCCGCCTCCGGCCCGACCGCCGTGGGCCAGGTGACCTCGGCCGCGCCCGGGCTGCAGGCCACGCTCACGGCCCAGACCGGCGCGCCGCGGGCCGGCTCCAACACCCTGGATTTCTTCCTGGCGGACGCGGCCGGCCAGCCGATTGCGGACGCCGTCGTCACCTTCGACCTGGACATGACCAATATGAGCATGGGGATCTATCAGGTGGAGGCGCGGGCGGACGGCGCCGGGCACTATCTGAGCCCCGTGGTCTTCTCGATGCCGGGGCCGTGGCGCCTGGTGGCGCTGATCGACCGGCCGGGCCAGCTCCAGGAACAGGTGCGTTTCGACTTTCCAGTCGAGGCCCAGTAAGGATGGCCGCTATGCCCCTGCCTATTGCCGTAACCGGATGCTTGGCCGTGCTGGCCGCCAGCCTAGGGGTGGGGCTGGCGCTGCGCCGCCACGCCGCCCACATGACCGAGATGGTTGGGATGATGACCGGCATGACGCTGGGCATGATGACGGGCCTGGCCGCCGGCACCTGGCTGGGCCTGGGCGCCGATATGTTCATCAGCAACACCGCCGCGCTGCTGATTGGCGTGGGGGTGGGGGTGGGCTTCGGGCGCTGGGGCGGCCTGATGGGCATGCTGGAGGGCGGGATGGGCGGCGCGATGGGCGGCATGATGGGCGCCATGCTGGGGGTGATGGTGCGCCTCTCGCCGCTGGCGATCTGGGGGACGGCGGCGCTGATGACGCTCCTGTTCGCCCTCAGCCTGGCCGGCCTGGTCCGGCTGGTGCAGACCCGCGGCCGGCGGCCGGCCGCGCTTGACCCGGTCTGCGGCATGGAAGTGGATCCGCAAACCGCCCCGGCCAGCACCGTCTATCGCGAGCAACGTATCTATTTCTGCGCGCCGGCTTGCCGCCGGGCATTTGAGAAAGACCCGGAGCGCTATCGCCAGCTGGCGGCGGCGCCCGCGGCCCGGCTCGGCCGCGAGGGCCAGCCGGCTAGGCCGCTCACCCTAACGGACTAGTACCTGGCATAGTCCTCTTTTGACTGTTAATCGCCATATCGGCGGGGGCCGGGAACGCGGAGAATAGCATCAAGCAGAACTGGCACCCTCTGCCTTTATTGCACTGTCCGTTGTTCGTAGCACGGGTACCACCAGCACCACCGCACCAATTGCACATTCGGCCGTCGAAAGTGACGCACGCGCGCCGCGTTATGCGCGCGCGCCCCTGGGAGGTCAGCATGCGGAAATTCTCTTCAGTTCTTGCCCCGATCGCGCGCTGGGTGATGTTGGTGGCCCTGGCCGTGGGGACCGGCCCCGGGCCGCTGGCGGCCCTGCCGGCCCAGGCCGCGGCCCCCGCCGCGCCGGTGGAACAGGCCGCCGCCGGCTCCACCACCTTGCGGCTCAGCGTCGTCAGCGCCCGGACCGTGACGGCCGCCGAGGTGACGCCGCCGGCCGGCACCGGCCCGAACGGCCGGGTGGCCATCAATGCCGGCGCCGCGGTCAGCGCGCCCTACCGCTGGATCATCAACCAGGACAACACCGGCGATCCCTTCCAGCCGCGCTTCCCGGACTGCTCCCCCTACTACGAGAGCGCGACCACCCCCGGCCAGCCCGATTTCAGCCGGCCGAATCCGAATTACCCGGCCAGCTGCAACTGGCCGTCCATCCGCGGCCAGCAGGCCTACGCCCCGATCGTGGCCCAGGGCACGGAGGCCATGCTGAACACGACGGCCGGCGTGGCCGGCCTGCCGGACGGCCGCTACCTGATCTCGGTCTCGGCCGATGGCTTCAAGCTGGACGGCGCCCACTTCCTGGTGCGCAACGGCCTGATCTATCCCAGTGAAGCCACCCCCACCGCGCTGAATGACGCTTACGCGGCCCCGGCCCCGAACGGCCTGATTACGGTGGCCGTGCAGCCCCTGCCGCTGCCCACCTCCACCCTGCGCGCCAAGCTCTTCCGCGATACGTCCATCGTCAACGGCATGTTCGACTCGCCGGCCGAGGACGGCAATGGCCTGATCGGCTGGCGCGGCCACCTGGCCGACGTGCTGGGCGAGGTGACCACCGACGTCTTCGGCAACCCGCTCTGCACCGAGTATTACACGGACGTGGCCGCCAGCGACGCCGCCGGCGTGGCCGCCGTCCGCGCCGTCTTCCCGGCCTATGTGCCCGGCGGCACCGGCCGCGTGCTCTTCGATGCGGACGGCGCGCCCGCGATCCGCACGGTGGGCGGCGGCTGCTTCAGCGACGCCAACGGCGACCTGGTGATCCCCAACATGGGGCCCGGCCGCTACGCTTACTCCGTCACCCCGCCGGCCGACCAGGTGGGCCGCTGGATCCAGACCTCCACCCTGGAAGGCAACCACGATTACGACACCTGGGTGCTGGAAGGCTCCACCGGCTTCGACACCGAATTCGTCAACCAGGCCGAGCCGTTCCCGTGGACGATCTTCGGCTTCGTCGAGCGCACCGGCCAGATGGCGCAGATGCCGGGCGCGCCCGCCAGTGAGCGCATCCCCACCACCGGCAGCGCCAGCTTCACGGGCGAGGTCCGCGGCGTGGTGGCCAAGACCCAGGTCTACGTGCCCATGACCGGCGGCCTGCCCTACCTGGGCAACCTGTGGGGCGGCTTCTCGGGCGCCAAGGTGGAGCACCCCATCGCCGGCGCCTGGGTGGCGCTGACCGATCTGCAGGCCGGCGACCAGGCCGTGTACGTGGGCCAGGCCGATGAGAACGGCGCCTTCCGCATCCGCGGCGTCCGCGACGGCGACTACACCCTGACCTACTGGGACGAGCCGCAGACCACCCTGCTGGACCTGACCCAGGTCACGATCATCAACGGCCAGGTGGTGGACGCCGGCACCCTGATGGTGGCCGGCTGGTTCGCGGGCTTCTCGGGCCACGTCTTCCTGGACACCAATGAGAACGGGCGCATGGACCCCGGCGAGGCCGGCCTGGACAACCTGGTCCTCTCGGTCAAGCGCCGCTCCAACTCGCTGGTGGACCGCGGCGCCGTGCAGGTGACCACCACCGGCGGCGGCCACTGGTTTGCCGAGAACACCTATCCGTTCGGCAGCTGGATCGTCATTGAGCTGTACAGCGATCTGTACCGCAACACCGGCTACACCTTCCAGGCCGGCAACCAGCCCGAAGAAACCATCATCACCCCCGGCGCGGTGGACGTCAGCATCCTGCCCATCATCGGCCAGACCGGCCGGCTCGATATCGGCGTGGCGCCCTACAAGCCGGGCGAGAACGGCGGCATCGCCGGCTCGGTGTCCTATGGCACCACCCGCAACGAGCTGGATCCCCGCCACCTGGCGGTGGAGAACTGGCAGCCGGGCATCCCGGGCCTGACCGTCAACCTGTGGGCGCCCGTGGCCTGCGGCACCAACGCCGGCACGCCCTGCGACGCGACCCGCACCTATGAACTGGCCGCCGACGGCTCCTACGCGCGCGGCGCCCTGCTCAACTCGGCCGTCACCGAGCAGTGGACCCGCCCGACCAACTGCGTGGTCCGCGATGTGAGCGGCAACCCCACCACCCACCAGTGGGTGCTGCCCACCGACCCGAACGCTGAGTGTCTGGAAGGCCCGCTGACGGGCATCCAGTTTGGCCAGGAGCAGCAGACCCTGGACGGCAACTTCGGCTTCGGCACGATGTTCGTGCCGGCCTACGGCGCCCCCGGCGCCACGGAAGAGACCCTGCCGGCCGGCGACTACATCGTCGAGGTCGTCATCCCGACCACGACCGTCACCTTGAACACCGGCGCCGGGCTGACCCAGGTGGTCCAGCCGGTCTATACCCCCACCCGCGAAGAAGACATCAACGTCTTCAGCGGCTCCAGCTACGTCCCGCAGCAGCTGCCGCCCTCGTGCGTGGGCCCGCTGCACACCGTGGACGTGGCCGGCATCGCCCCCGACGGCCCGAACGCGGTGGAGAACCCCACCTTCGTGGCCGAGGGCGGCAGCCCCTTCGAAGGCCAGGCGCGCCCGCTGTGCACCATGAAGCTGGTGACCGTCCAGAACCAGCGCTCGGTGGCCCCGCTCTTCGAGTTGTTCACGCCGGTGGCGATCCCGGCCCGCTGGTTCGGCTACATCGTGGACGACCTGAACGTCTCCACCGACCCGGCCACCCTGTTCTACGGCGAGAAGGCCGGCGTCAAGCACTCGCCCGTCGGCCTGTATGACTTCGCCAACCGCCTGAGCTACACCGTCTACTCGGACCCGAACGGCGTCTACGAGCCCCTGATGCCCTCGACCGAGACCATCAACTGCCCGTCGCCCTCCGGCGTCTGCACCGGCATGTACCGCCACGTGGGCAATGACCCCGGCCAGCCGGGGCGGCTCAACCCGCACTACGACCCGCAGTTCCGCACCATCTCGGCCAACTTCGAGCTGTTCCCGGGTGACATCATCATCTCGGACCTGGCGCCCACCCAGATCGGCGTCTCGATCCAGTCGCCGGGCTCGCAGCAGCACGCGGCCGTGCAGTGCCGGGTGGCGGACACCACCCCGCAGATCATGGCGGTCTCGCCGCGGCCCTACGTGTACGGCACCGCCGCCAGCGGCAACCGCGACCTCACCATCGTGGGCCAGGGCTTCGGGACCGTGCAGGGCACCGGGCGGGTGACGCTCTCGACGAACGCCAACGCGGCCGGCTCCAGCGTCACGATCCTGCAATGGACCGCCAACCGGATCCGCATCCGGGTGCCCAGCGTCACCAACGGCGCCTACCACCTGCAGGTGCAGAACGACCTGGGCCAGGTCTCCACCAACGGCGTCACGGTCCACGTGCTGGGCACGGCTTACCAGCCGCGCGTATTCGAGGTCAACTCGCCCGGCGCGCCGCCCGGCTACGCCGGCGCCTGGGGCGGGAACTTCGGCACCATCCAGGCGGCCCTGAACGCGGCCCGCGCCTATGACACCGCCCTGGTGGTGGTCTACCCCGGCACGCCCAGCCTGTTC
>JAEURL010000100.1 GCA_016789165.1 Anaerolineales bacterium
GCAGCGGCGCACGGAAAGGTGGCTGCGATGAGGCGCTTCCCGTTCTGGAGCTGGCTGTGGTTCCTGCTGGGGGCCGTGTACTTCGTGCTGCCGCTGTGGGGCACCTTCGATTTCTCGCTGCGCAAGGTGCGGGATACGCTCAGCCTGGCGGCCTACCAATCCGCCTTTTCCGACCCGCGCTTCCTCGAGACCTTTCTGTTCTCCAATCAGATGGCCGTGGTGACCATTCTGGTCAGCCTGGCGCTGGTGGTGCCCACCGCCTACTGGGTGCACCTGCGCCTGCCGCAGCTGCGCACGGTGGTGGAGTTCATCACCCTGCTGCCCTTCGTCATCCCCGGCATCATCCTGGTCTTCGGCCTGCTCAAGACCTACAGCAGCCCGCTGCGGGTGGCCGGCCTGGCGCTGACGCCGGCCCTGACCGAGACCGCCCTGGGCCCCAACACGATGCTGGTGGCCGGCTACGTGGTGCTGGCCTTGCCGTACATGTACCGGGCGGTGGATAACGGCCTGCGCGCCATGGACGTGCGCACGCTGACCGAGGCCGCCCAGAGCCTGGGGGCCGGCTGGTTCACCATCCTGTTCCGCATCATCTTCCCCAACCTGCGCACCGCCCTGCTGAGCGGCGCGCTGCTCACCTTCGCCATCGTGGTCGGCGAGCTGACCCTGGCCACCTTCCTGAACCGGCCGGCCTTCGGGCCGTACCTGTTCCTGCTCGGCCAGCACCGCGCCTACGAGCCGGCCGCGCTGACCATCGCGAGCTTCCTGCTCACCTGGGCGGCCATGGGCATCATCGACATGGTCACCCGCGCCTCCCCCGGCCAGAAGACGGTCGCCGGCGCCCACTAACCCACCGCGAGGCAAAACATGGCCTTTCTCGAATTGACCAGTGTGCGCAAAGTTTTCCCCGGTCAGGAAGCCCCGGCGGTGGAGGACTTCAATCTGAGCGTGGCGCGCGGCGAGCTGGTGTCTTTCCTGGGCCCGAGCGGCTGCGGCAAGACCACCACCCTGCGCATGATCGCGGGTTTCGAGCTGCCGACGGCCGGCCTGATCCGTCTGGACGGCGCCGATATCACCCACAAGCCGCCCAACCAGCGCAACGTGGGCATGGTCTTCCAGTCCTACGCGCTCTTCCCCAACATGACCGTGGCCGGCAACGTCGGCTTCGGCATGCAGCTCAAGAAGCAGCCGGCCGAGAAGATCAAGCGGCGCGTGGCCGAGCTGCTGGAGCTGATCCACCTGCCGGATAAGGGCGCCAGCTACCCGTACCAGCTCTCGGGCGGCCAGCAGCAGCGCGTGGCGCTGGCCCGGGCGCTGGCCATCGAGCCGCAGGTGCTGCTGCTGGACGAGCCGCTCTCGGCGCTGGACGCCAAGATCCGCGACGAGCTGCGCAACGAGATCCGGCGCATCCAGCAGCAGCTGGGCATCACCACCATCTATGTGACCCACGACCAGCAGGAGGCCATGGCGCTCTCCGACCGCGTGGTGGTGATGAGCCGGGGCGTGATGGAACAGGTGGGCCGGCCGTTCGAGATCTACAACTACCCCAAGACGGCCTTTGTGGCCTCCTTCGTGGGCACGCTCAACCAGCTGCGCTGCCAGGTGGCCGACGCCGCCCAGGGCCAGGTGAGCTTCGACGGCCAGGTGGTGCGCACCGGCACGCCCATCACCCAGCCCAACGGCGCCGGCGTGGTGCTCATGCTGCGCCCGGAGGAACTGCGGCTGGGCGCGCTGCCGGATGCCAACCAGCTGACCGGCACGGTGGAGCAGGTCAGTTTTCAGGGCGCCACGGTCCGGGTGCTGGTGAATCTGGGCCTGGCCAGCCTGACGCTGGACATCTTCAACGAGCGCACCCTGGTGCTGCCCGAGGTGGGCCGGCAGTACACGCTCTCCTTCCCGGCGCACGCCTGCTGGGTGATGCCGGCGGCCTGAGCCGCGCGCGGAATCAAAAGAGCCGGCTGGCGCTGACGCGCTCGGCCGGCTCTTTTTTGGTGGGCGGCGGGGGGCCGCTATTTCTTCAGGCTGGCCACCACCTTGGTGACGACGGCCTCCAGCACGGCCGGGTCCACCTGGCCGTTCAGGCGCGCCAGGACCGCGGCCTTGACGCGGTGGATCAGCTCCGCGTCCGGGCGGTCCTCCGCGTGCCGGCCGGGCGTGACGCGGTTAAGGCGCACGCCCAGCTTGAGCGCCCGTTCGCGCGCCAGCTCGGTCAGGACGATGTCGTCATGCACGTCCAGGCTGGTGACGCCGCGGGCGTGCAGGTCGTCGATGTCGCGCTCGGTGTAGAAGGTCTTGGCCATAGCGCCTCCCTGTGGCTGCGCCGGGATCAGCCGGGCCGGCCGGTGACGGCCTCGATGGCCTGCACGGCCGCGTTGCGGGCGGTGAGGATCTCGGCCTCCGAGCCGGAGAGCCACATGCGTCCGAAGCGCCCCACCGACGAGACGTGCAGGATCTTGATGGTGGCGCCCTTCTCGGCCTCGTTGCAGGCGAAATTGATATAGGCGGCCGGCGCGCACTCCAGGATCAGCATAGTCTCGCCCGGCACCAGCATGCTGCCGCGCCGGAAGCGGTTGAGCAGCTGGGCCTGATACGGGTCCACGTTGGTGATCACCTGCACCGACGCGATCTGGGGTTTGACGCGGTCCTCCACCTTGAGCCCCAGCCGGTCCAGCACGATGCGGCCGGCCTCCAGCACCTCGGCCTGGCTCTTGGAGTGCACCTCGAACATGCCGAATTCGCGCTCCACCAGCTGGGCGCCGGGCCGCGCCTCGGTGGCCTTGACGGCGATATCCACCAGCCGGAAGGCCTCGTTGCCGGGCGCCACCTCCACGTAGAGCGAGGCCATGCCCTCGGTGGGCAGATCGCCCTGGGTGATGGTGCCCACAAAGGCCGCGTATTGCGGCTGCATGCGGTCCAGGTAGGAGTAACAGCGCAGTTGAAATTGATCGCCCATGAAAGCTCCTGCTGTAGCCTGGTCAAATACCAATCACCATTACCCAATGGGAGGGCATTAGTGATTAGTAATCAGTGATCAGTGATCAGTGATCAGTGATCAGTAATTGGCAACTGCCGTCCTCAGTTGTGCATCGCGATGCCGAGCGGCGTGACGAACAGCGGGCTGCCCGGCACGACGGTTTTGATGCCCGTGTACTCCTCCAGCACCCGGTCCATGCCGGGATAGGCGCAGGTGCCGCCCACCAGGTACAGTGTCTCCACCGGGTGGCCGGCCACGTGGCGCCGCACGATGCTGCCGACCTTTTCCATCACCGGCCGGACCACCGGGAAGAGGCGCGTCTGCTGGCGCGGATCCTTCTTCAGCTCCTCCGCCTGCTCAAAGGTCAGGTTCTGGGCGCCGGCGATGACCAGCGAGAAGTGCGTGCCGCCGGTCGGCTCGTCGGCGGTGTAGACCACGCGCCCGTCGCGGAAGATGGCGATGCCGGTGGTGCCGCCGCCCACGTCCACAATCGCGCCGTCGCGGATCTGCAGGACGTTGTTGGCGGCCGTCGGCTCGTCGATCAGGCCCGTGCACTCCAGGCCGGCGGCGTGCAGGACGTGGGCCGTGGCGCGCACCTCGGCCGGCGGCACGCCCGGCGGATAGGCCGAGGCGGCCGCGGTCAGCGGCACGCCCAGGCGGGCCTCCACCTGGGCCTTGAGCCGGCGCAGCAGGTCCACGGCGCCGGTGAAATCCACCACCAGCCCGTCGCGCACGATCTGGGCAAACTGGTAGGCGCCGGCGATCGGCTGGCGCTGCTCGTCCAGCACGATCAGCACGGTGTAGGCCGTGCCCAGGTCCACGCCGACGTGCAGCTCGCCCCGGTACTCGCCCAGCGGCGAGAGCAGGTCCGGGTCTGGATGCCAGCCGTTGGCGCCCCGCTGGTCGCGGGACAGGCGGCCGGCCAGCACGTCATCCGTGCGGGTCAACAATTCACTCAGCTTAGGATTCATAGCCATGGGTTACGCGGATGACACGGATTGAATTCGAAAGTCGTTCAATCCGCGGGATCCGCTGTCACCCTGTTACCTTCCAGCTTAACGGTCCAGACTTGAATAACAGCTCCAGCACATAAACGGCCGACGAGAGCCGGTTGAGGGCGTGCGCCAGGCCGGCGCCCAGCCCGGTCGGATCCGGCCAGCCGGTGGCCGGGAAGGCCTCCAGCGCCGCCACCTCCGCCTCGCGCGCCTGGGTGCGCAGGACGTTCAGCCAGTGCATGATCTCGGGATCGCCGGCGCCCGGCACGAGATGGGCGAGGCCCAGGTGGCGGTCCGGCCAGTGCGAGATCTGGTGCAGCGTCTCCTCGTCATAGCCGGCCAGGCTGAGCGGGGCCGGCGGGCGGGCATGGTACTCGGCGCTCAGGATTTCGCGGCAGTAGGCGGCCAGGCTGTCCAGGTGGCCGGCCAGCTCCGGCAGCTGGACGCGCCGCGCCTGGGCCGCGCACAACATCGCCAGCGCGTGCAGGCTGTCCACCCGCCCGCGCAGCTTCAGGCGCGGGCTGGTCTTGGGCGCGAAGCGGCCGGCGTCGATCTGGGTCAGGTGCTCGGGCTTGCGCTGCAGCGGCTGGCCGCACTCCGCGCAGACCGGCAGCGGGCCGCTCAGCACCACCGGGAAGGCGCCGGGCCGGTCCCACTCCGGGCGGGCCGGGCCGGCGGCCGACGCGCCGGGGGCCGGCGCCGCCGCCGCCTCAAAGCGCACCTCCAGCCGCTGGGCCTTCAGGAAGTCCTGGGCGGCCGGCGAAAAGCGCGTGCCAGGCGGAAAGGCCGGCAGCTGGCCGCGCCCGTTGCGCCACAGCTCGCGCAGATCGCTCTCGGTGATGACCATCTCAGCCTAGCTCGCTCCAGTTGGCCGGAAAGGCCACGTACACAAAGCGCGTCTGGGCCGGCGTGCCGAAGGTGATGCGGGAGCCCTTGGGGATAAAGAGCACGTCCCCGGGGCCGCCACGCACCTCTTCCGCGCCCCGCGTGATGACCAGCTCGCCGGCCAGGACGATATCGACCTCGTCGTAGGTCAGCGTCCACGGGAAGCGGCCGCCGCCCGGGACGGAGGCATCCAGGGCCATGTAGCCGGCCGCCATCGGCGAGCCATCCGCCTGGGTCACCACGTCACGCAATTGGACCGTGGTGCCCGGGGTGGCCAGGCCCTCCCCGAACGGCTCCAGGACCACGCCGGCCCCGCGCACCACCCGCAGGGGCGGCAGCGGGCCGGCAACGGCGTTAGCCGCCGGGGCCGGCTGGGCGCCGGGCGTTTGGCGGATCAGCTGCAGGCCGAGCTCGCGCGCCACATCGACCGCCTCCGGCGTGACGAGGTCGGCGGCGCCCAGCACCAGGCGGGCCGCCTTCTCCTCGCGCACCAGACGGCGCACATCGGCCGCCGTGAACAACTGGCGTGACATGAACCGCTCCTCCCGCCGCCGAGACGCGGCGCGGCGCCTGACAGCGCCGGCCGGGGCCGGGACGCGCTACGTCTTCCGCCGGCGGACAGCCGGCGGCTTTTTCGGCGGGCGCGGGGCTGCCGCGTCCGCTACGCCGCTTTTCCCCCGAAGCTGCCCTTGCTGTTCTTCGGCAGGATCATCTCCACGTCGCCGTGCGGGCGCGGGATGACATGGACGGACACCAGTTCGCCCACGCGCTTCGCGGCGGCGGCGCCGGCGTCGGTGGCGGCCTTCACGGCGCCCACGTCGCCGCGCACCATGACGGTGACAAAGCCGCCGCCCACGTACTCGCTGCCGATCAGCGTGACGTTGGCGGCCTTGACCATGGCGTCGGCCGCCTCAATGGCGCCGATCAGGCCCTTGGTCTCGACCATTCCGAGGGCGATCATGGCAACGTCGACAGGCATTGTGGTTTCTCCTTCTGCTGATTGATGACTGGTTTTAGGTAATAGAGGTCAGGCCTGAGGGGTGGGTTTTGGGTGCCGCGCTCGGCGTGAGCCTGCCGCGCAGCCTCGCACACCTTACCCGCAAGTCCCTATTCTCTAAACCATCCTTCGCTAAGCTCTAGCTCTTCCCGAGTTCCGCCAAAACGCGCCGGACGATCTCGTCGATGTGGACCTCCGCCGCGCCGACCGCGGCCGGCCCGGGGCTGCCGCCCCCCGCCCGCCGCTGGTGCTGGGCCGGGTCGTCGGTGCTGCCCGGCACCAGCGCGGCCTCCGGCGGCGGGTTGATCTCGTAGGCCAGGCGCTTGACGTTGTACAGGTTATGCACGCCGATATTGTCGCCGGTGATGGCCCCGCCGATGCCGCCCGGCCCGAGCGTGAAGGCCGGCATCACGCCCGTGGTCAGGCCGGTGGTGCCCAGCGTGCCGAGCGTGTTGACCATGATGCGGAAGACCGGCTTCTCCAGCCCGAAGCGCATGATCACGTTCTCGTCCTGGGCGTGGATGACCAGCGAGTGGCCGCGCCCGCCGTACTCGATCATCTCCAGGCAGCGCTCGCAGCCGGCCTCCCAGCCGTCGGCCTCGTACCAGCCCAACACGGTGGTGAGCTTCTCGGCCGAGAGCGGCTCCTCGCGGCCCACAGCCTTCAGCCGGGCCACCAGGATGCGGGCCGCGGCCGGCACCTGGAGGCCCGCCATCTGCGCCAGCTGCTGCGGGCTCTTGCCCACCGTCTTGGGGTTGATCAGCGGGCCGGGCGTGAAGAGCAGCCGGCCCAGCGCCCGCGCCTGGGCCTCGTCCACAAAGTAGGCGCCCTCGGCCTTCATCAACTCTTCCAGCTGGGCGGCGATGGGCTTGTCGGCCACCACGGCCTGCTCGGTGGCGCAGAT
>JAEURL010000133.1 GCA_016789165.1 Anaerolineales bacterium
CTGCTGGCCGGCGCCAGCGGCGACGTGTGGGATGTGGAGAGCCGGCGGCGCGTGGCCGCTTTTGACCCGGTCCCGGCCGTGGGCCTCAGCCCGGACGGCACGCTGGCCGTGGGCGCGGACGGCACCCTGTGGGACGCCGGCACCGGGCAGTATCTGGGCCGGCTGGCGGGCCGCGGCCAGGCCCTGGCCTTTGCCCCGGATGGCCGCTCGTTGATCTGGCAGGCCGTCAACGACGAGGTCCTCCTGCTGGGCATCCGGCCCGTGGCCGCCCATCAGCGGCTGGGCGGCGGCGCGGCGGCCCCGGATTTGCTGCCTCTGGAGCCCGCCAACGTGGTCAGCGCTACCCTGCTCGGCTGGTGGGGCGCGGACCCGCTGTTGAACCTGCGCCTGATCCAGGATGCGCCGCAGTCCCAGGCGGCGGTCTTGGGCCGGAATCCCTTTGAAGCGCTGACGCTCAGCCCGGACGGCCGGACTGTCACGGCCCTGACCGCGGCCGGCCTGGATCAGATCAATCCCGCCAGCGGCGCGGCGGTGGACCGCTTCGCCATCTTCCTGAATCCGGAGACGGTCACCACCGCGGCCTATCTCGGCGCTGACCTGCTGCTGCTCAAGGGCCGCGCCGGCGTGGAGCGCTGGGACCTGGCCGCGCAGAGCCTGCTCCAGCGCTACAACCTGCAAGGCGAGGGGCTGGTGGTCAGCCCGGACGGGCGCTGGTTCGCCCTGCGCCAGGCGGGCAATGTCCTGGTAGTGGACGCGGCCGCCGGCGCCGTGAAGCACACGTTCCGTGTGCAGGCCGGCCCGCAGGAGTATCAGTTCGCGCCGGACGGCCGCACCCTGGCCGTGGCCACCGGCGTCCTGGTGGACCTGTACGACGTGGAGACCGGGCAGCGCGCGGCCAGCCTGCGCGGGCGGGCGGGCCGGCCGTTCGGCCTGGCCTTCGCGCCGGACGGCACGCGCCTGTACGCGGCCAGCGGCGACGTCTGGAGCCTGCCGGACGGCGCGCCGGTCTTTGAGCAGCGGCTTGATCTGGCGGCGGCGCGCCTGGCCGTCAGCCCGGATGGCCGGCTGCTGGCCGGCGACGATGGCTCGCTGTGGGACACGGCCACCGGCCTGCGCGTTGCCACCCTGCCGGAGCTGCGCGGCCCGGCGGCGGAGCTGCTCTTTACGGCTGACGGCCGGCAGCTGCTGTGGCGGCTGGCCGATGGCCGCGTGTACACCTGGGGCGTGCGGCCGCCCGCGCCGCCGGCGGCGCGGGCCTTTGGCGCGCGCGCCGTCACCGTGGACAACGCCCGCCTGCTGGCGATCACGGATCACCTCGGGCGCGGCCGGCTGCTGGACGCGGTCTGGTCAGCCGACGATGGCTACCTGGCCGTCAACACCACCGCCAACGTCGTCATCTACACCGCCGACACGCTGGCCCGCCAGCGCGCCTTCCTGGATGCGGCCGTGCTGGCCTTCGATGCGCAGGGCCGCGCGCTGGTGGGCGGCCTGAACCATCCGCTGCAATTGGTGGACGTGGGGACGGGCGCGGTGGTGAAGGACTACCAGCGCACGGGCATCCTGGCCGCCGCCTTCAGCCCGGATGGCCGGCAGCTGGCGCTGGGCGGCCGGCTGACGCCGGACGGGAAGTTCCTGGATGGTGTGGCCGTCATCGACCCGGACGGGCTGGAGCGCACCTTCAGCCCCGGCCTGGGCAGCTACGACCGGTTTACGGGCTTCGCGTTCACCCCGGATGGCACGACCCTGGTCGTGTCCTTCCCCGGCGTCAACGTGCGCGGCTCGATCTGGCTGTGGGACGTGGCCAACGGCAGCCGGGTGCGGGAGCCGATCCGCGGCAACAGCCTGCCGGCCGTCATCTCGCCGGACAGCAAATACCTGGCTTAACTGAGCGGCACCCGCATTGTGATCGAGAACTTGCGCACTGGCGGCGGGCCGCTGTACCTCAACGCCGACGGCGCGCCCTTCCTCGAAC
The DNA here is from genome assembly GCA_016789165.1 of Anaerolineales bacterium. Taxonomy (GTDB): domain Bacteria; phylum Chloroflexota; class Anaerolineae; order Anaerolineales; family UBA6663; genus SpSt-583. The sequence goes on from JAEURL010000133.1 coordinate 1,973, forward strand.
AGAGCATCGACATCCCCACTAAATTCCCGATCAGCTACGCCTATCTGCGCAACGGGCAGCTGCTGGTCTTCTATCGGGAGACCAGCCGGCGGGGCGGGGGGGTGAGCAGTTCGGCCTACGTCTGGACCATCACGCCCACCAGCATCCAGGGCGCGCAGAGGCGGCACGGGACGCTGCTGACCCTCAGCGCGCTCACCGGCCGCTACGCCGCCGAGTACGCGCGCGACCGCCAGGCGCGCACCCCGACCTTCGGCCTGGGGCCGGCCGAGACGCGCTTC
>JAEURL010000252.1 GCA_016789165.1 Anaerolineales bacterium
CCCGCGCTCCACGGCCTGGATCACCGAGCCGGCGCTGAGGAAGAGCAGCGCCTTGAAGAAGGCGTGCGTCACTAGGTGGAACATCCCGGCCACGTAGGCGCCCAGGCCCACGGCCGCGATCATGAAGCCCAACTGCGAGATGGTGGAGTAGGCCAGCACGCGCTTGATGTCGGTCTGCGCCACGGCGATGGTGCCCGCGAACAGGGCCGTGGCCGCGCCGACCCAGGCCACCACCTCCAGGCTGAAGGGCGCCAGCGCGAATAGGGCCTGGTTGCGTGTGATCATGTAGATGCCGGCCGTCACCATCGTCGCGGCGTGGATCAGGGCCGAGACCGGCGTCGGGCCGGCCATGGCGTCCGGCAGCCAGACGTACAGCGGCAGCTGCGCGCTCTTGCCGGTGGCGCCCAGCAGCAGCAGTAAGGTGATGGCCGTCAGCACCGTCCCATCCACCCGGACCGTCTCCAGCCGCTCGAACAGCTCGGTAAAGGTCAGCGTGCCGAAGGTCCAGAAGATCAGGAACATCGCCAACAGCAGGCCGAAGTCGCCGATGCGGTTGACCACGAAGGCCTTCATGGCCGCGCGGGCATTGCCCAGGCCTTCCGCGCCCTTCTCAAACCAGAAGCCGATCAGCAGGTAGGAGCACAGGCCCACGCCTTCCCAGCCCACGAACAGCATCAGGAAGTTGTCGGCGCCCACCAGCACCAGCATCATGGCCAGGAACAGGTTCAGGTAGACGAAGAAGCGCGGGTAGCGGCCGGGGTCGCCGTTGTGCGCGACGTCCGCGCGCATGTAGCCGAGGGCGTAGATGTGGATGAGCGTGCCCACGCCGGCCACCACCAGCAGCATGGTGACCGAGAGCGTGTCCACCCGGAAGGCCCAGCGCACGGCGAAATCGCCGACGCGCAGCCACTCGGCCACCGGCACCGTGACCGGCGCAAAGCCGTTGCCGGCCAGGGCCGCCAGCTGGACGACAGCCACCAGGAAGGCCGCGCCGGCCGCCAGCACCGCCAGCAGGCCGCTGCGCTGCGGGCCGAGCCGCCGGCCGAAGAAGGCATTGGCCGCGAAGCCGGCCAGCGGAAACAGGACGACGAAGGGGACCAAAGAGAACATGAGGCCGCCTTACCCCTTGAGCTGATTCAACTCGTCCACGCTGATGCTCTGCTTGGACCGGAAGATGGTGACGATCAGGGCCAGGCCCACGGCCACCTCGGCCGCCGCCACAACCATGACGAAGAACACAAACACCTGGCCCGAGAGGTCCATGAACTGCCGGGCGAAGGCCACAAAGGCCAGGTTGGCCGAATTGAGCATCAGCTCCACGGACATGAAGATGATGATGGCGTTGCGCCGGGTGAGCACGCCGGCCACCCCAAGCGTGAACAGCACGGCGGAGAGGGCGAGGTAGTAACTGGTTGGGATCATTGTGAGGCGACTCCCCACTGACGACTACTCACTCTTCCGCACCCAGAGTGAGCCGTGGTCAGTGATCACTGCTTTTTCTCGTCCCGCGTCAGCACCACCGCGCCGATCATGCCCACCAGCAGCAGAAAGGACGTGATCTCGAACGGCAGGACGTACTCCTGGAACAGCGTCAGGCCGATGGACTGCGGGGAGCCGAAAGCGCGGGCGGCTTCATCCCCGGCCAACGCGGGCGGCAGGCCGGCCACACCCGCATTCCAGAAATACAGTCCGATCACGCCCAGGAAGACCACGGCCAGGAAGATCGTCAGCGGCGGCTGCCAGGGCAGGACCGTGTTCGCCTGGCGCAGCAGCTCGGCGCCCAGCAGCATGATCACGAACAGGAACAGCACCATGATGGCGCCGGCGTACACGGTCACCTGCACCATGGCGATGAAGGGCGCGCCCAGGAACAGGAAGAAGAAGGCCACCGTGGCGAAGTTCAGCACCAGGAACAGCGCCGAGTGCACGGCGTTCCGGCTGAACAGCATCCCGATGGCCGAGCCGACGGCGACGAGGGCCAACAGAATAAACAGAACAAGTTCGACGTTCATCGACACGACCCTGACCAGGCGACTGGGTGATGAGGTGACCGCGCCGGTCATCCTACCACCCGATCCCCCGTCACTAATCCGGGTTCTTCATCTCCGGCACCGAGCGCGTGAACTGGCCTGGTTCCACCGCCCGCGGCGTGGAGGCGGCGCCGGCCGGCGGCGCCACCAGCAGTTGCTCCTTGGTAATGATCGACGAGCGGCGGTCGTAATAGGCCAGCTCGTAATTGCTCTCCAGGACGATGGCCTCGGTGGGACAGGCGTCCTCGCAGAAGCCGCAGAAGATGCAGCGCAGCAGGTTGATCTCGTAGGTGCTGGCGTAGCGTTCGCCAGGCGAGAAGCGGTGCTCGTCCGTGTTTTCGGAGGCCTCCACGAAGATCGCGTCGGCCGGACAGGCGGCCGCGCACAGCGCGCAGCCGATGCACTTCTCCAGGCCGTTGTCGTAGCGCTTGAGCTCGTGCCGGCCCTTGAAGCGCGGCGCCACCGGCCGCCGGGCCTCCGGGTACTGGGTGGTCACCCGCGGCTCGAAGGCATACTTACCGGTCGTGACGAAACCTTTGATGATCTCAGAAAACATGGCTCACTTCCTCAATTCAACGCCTAAACTACCGTCTCCGACTGCGCCGCCCGCGCCCGCCGCCCGGCTGGTCCGCCGCGCGACCGGCGCGCCAATCCGAAGAAGATCGCGATCACGACCGCCACGCCCAGCGCCCCCAGGACCGCGCCCAGGATCACCTGGTTGCCCAGCAGGGCGGCGGCCGTCACCAGCACGTTGACCAGCGCCGCCGGCAGCAGCACCTTCCAGCCGAAGGCCATCAGCCGGTCGTAGCGCAGGCGCGGCAGGGTGGAGCGCGTCCAGATCATGAAGACCAGCGAGGCGATGATCTTGCCCCAGAAGTAGACGATGCCCAGCCACGGGAACTCGTAGACGAACGGGCCCTGCCAGCCGCCCAGGAAGAGGGTGGTGAAGATGGCGCTGACGCCGATCATCTTGATGTACTCGGCCATGAAGAAGAGCGCGAACTTCATGCCCGAATACTCGGTGTGGTAGCCGGCGGTCAGCTCCTGCTCGGCCTCGGGCATGTCGAAGGGCGCCCGGTTCACCTCGGCCAGGGCCGCGATATAGAAGATCAAGGCCGCCAGCGGCTGCAGGAACACGAACCAGACCGGCGCCTGCGCGTTGGTGATGTCCAGCATGCTCATCGAGCCGGCCAGCATCAGCGGGCCGACCACCGAAAGGCCCAGCCCCAGCTCATAGCTGATCATCTGGGCCGCCGAGCGCAGGCCGCCCAGCGTGGCGTACTTGTTGTTGGAGGCCCAGCCGCCCAGGGTCACGCCGTAGACGGCGATGGAGGCCACCGACAAGATATACATCATGCCGACGTTCAGGTTGGCGATGCCCAGCGGCAGATCCTGGCCCGGCCCGTAGAAGTCCTTCACCGGCGGGCCCCACGGCACCACGGCCAGGATGATGAAGGCCGGCACCACGGTGATGACGGGCGCCAGCAGGAAGATCAGCTTATCGGCCTGGGCCGGGATCAGCTCTTCCTTGAATATCAGCTTGATGCCGTCCGCCACCGGCTGGAGCAGGCCGAACGGCCCGACGCGGTTGGGGCCGATGCGCTGCTGCAGCAGGGCCGCCACCTTGCGCTCCGCCCAGGTCATGTAGGCGAAGCCGGCCAGCAGCACGGCCGTGCTGATCACGGCTTTGATGATCCATTCGATGAGGCGGACCCATTCCATTGCCATAGCGTCTTCCGCAGAAATAGTTTCCGGATCAGCGCACCGCTGCCGGCACGTTCACGGCCACTGGGGCCGGCCCCGGCGGCACCGTCACCCCGGCGCTCTCGGGCAGCAGCACCACGCCGGCCGGCGTCTGCTCGTCCACGGCCGCGGCCACCCGCACGGACCAGTCCGCGCCGCTCAGCTCGATCTCGTCGCCGGCCCGCACGCCCAGCCGGGCGGCGTCGGCCGGGTTCAGCCGGGCCTGGGCCGCGGTCACGCGCGGCTGCATCAGCAGCGAGGCGGCAAAGGTGGTGCCGCGGTCGTACAGGACCGTGACCGGCACCAGGCGCAGCCCCTCGGCAACGTGCGGCACTTCCACGGTGTGCGGGGTGACGGCCGCGCCCCGCTCCGCGCCGGACTTGAGCGGCAGGCCCAGGCCCTGCTCGTTGGCGTAGGATGTGCCGCCGTAGTACAGGTCGCGCCCGCCCACATCCGGGAATTGCGGCTCGACGTGCGCCAGCGCGGCGTAATCCAGGCCGGCGAACGCCGGCACGCTGCGGGCGATCTCCAGGAACACCTGCGACGCAAACTTGGGCAGCGCCACGCCCAGCCGGGCGCCCAGCTCGGCCGCGATCTGGTGATCGGGCCGGCCGTGGGCGGGCACGGCCGGATAGAAGCGCTGGACGCGCCGCTCACCGCTGGTGTAGGAGCCATCGCGCTCCGCCCAGGCGGCCGCCGGCAGGACCACATCCGCGGCCTGGGCCGTCTCGGTCAGGAAGAGCTCCTGGACGATCACGGGGCCGCGGGCGCGCAGGTCGGCCGCGCTCAGCCGGCCGTCGCCCACCGGGTCGGCGGCCGCGATCCAGCTGGCGGCCGCGCCGGCCAGCAGCTGGCGCGGGTCCTGGGCCGGCAGGCCCAGCTCCCAGGCGCCCATATCGTTGGCGTGCGGCCAAACCGCGAGCAGACCGTTGTTTGGCCGGCCGTAATGATTGGTGGCGAGTGCCAGGTTGGCGCAGGCCTGGGCCAGCGCGGCGCTGCCGGCGAAATCCAGGCCCTCGCGCCCAAAAACGATCACGGCGTCCGTGGCCTTGGCAAAGGCCTCGGCATAATCGCTGGAGCCGGCCACCAGCATGCCTTGCACGGCCGCCACCTCGTGGCCGGCCTGGTAGCGGACCTTGTGCTTGGCGTAACGGTCGAGCTTGGTGGGCCGCAGGTTGGCCACGATCAGGGTCGCGCCGCGCTCGGCCGCCTGCTTGACGCGCAGCCACCACAGCGGCGCTTCCTCTTCCAGGTCGCTGGCCACCACCAGGATGGCCGCGCCCTTGCCCAGCGTCCCCAGGTTGGTGCCGGCGCCCACGCCCAGCCGCTGCACGGGCTCGCCGCCGGCCATCGGGCTGTGCAGGCCGGCGCGGCCGCCCTGCGCCTCGGCCACCCGCTTGAGCGCGAACAGGTCTTCGTTGCTCAGCCGGCCGCCCGCCAGCACGCGCAGGCCGGCGCCGGCCGCTTTGAGCTTGGCCGCCGCCAGCGCCAGGGCCTCGTCCCAGGTGCTCTCCACCAGCCGGTCGCCCTGGCGGACCAGGGGCGTGGTCAGGCGGGCCGGGCTTTCGGCGAAGTGGTAGCCGAAGCGGCCTTTATCGCACAGCCAGATCTCGTTGACGGCCTCGTTCTGGCGCGGCAAAACGCGCTTGATCACGGGCTGGCCGCCGGCCTTGGCCTCGCGCCGCGTGCTGAAGGTCAGGTTGCAGCCCACCGGGCAGTGCGGGCAGAGCGAGGCGGCCGGCGTCAGCTCCCACGGCCGCGCGCCGAAGCGGAAATCCCGGGTGGTCAGGGCGCCCACCGGGCAGATGTCGGTGGTGTTGCCCGAGAACTTGGAATCGAAGCCGGGCTCGGAGAAGGTGACGATCTCCAGCCGCCGGCCGCGCTCGTAGAAGCCGAGCACGTGGTCGTCAACCGTCTCGGTGGTGAAGCGCGTGCAGCGCGCGCACTGGATGCAGCGCTCACGGTCCAGGTAGATCAGGGCCTCGTCCGGCTGCCCGAGCGGCACGTGCTTCTCGAAGCGCATCTTCTCGCCGAACAGGAAGCGGCTGGTGCCGGGGCCGTGGCGCAGGGTCAGGTTCTGCAGCGGGCACTCGCCGCCCTTGTCGCAGACCGGGCAGTCCAGCGGGTGCGAGGTGAGGATGAACTCGATGACGTCGTCGCGCGCGTCCTTGACCTTGGCGCTGGCGCCGATCACCACCATGCCGTCTTCCACCGGCGTGGTGCAGGCCGTCTCCAGCTTGGGGCCGTAGCCGATCTTGGGCTGGCCGGCCTCGTCCACCACGATCTGGCCGGTGGCGCGGTCGCGCTGGACCCGGCCGACTTCCACCAGGCACATCCGACACATGCCCACCGGCCGCAGCTTGGGGTGGTAGCAGAAGACGGGGATGTCGTTGTCGATGCGCTTGGCGGCGTCCACAATCAGGGTGCCTTTCGGCACGGAGACTTTCACGCCGTCAATGGTCAACGTCACAAGGTCAGCCATACACCCTCAACTCATCATCCGGTAAGGACGCGCCGCCTCAGGCGCCGACCGGCGCCGGGGCCGCCTTCTTGGGCGCGGCGGCCGGCTTAGCCGCCGGGGCGGGCTTGGGCGCGCCGTCGGTGGTGTGCGCGTCAAAATCGGCCCGGAAGCCCTTCAGGCTGGAG
>JAEURL010000258.1 GCA_016789165.1 Anaerolineales bacterium
CCCAACGCCGTCGGCACGCGCTTCTTTATCAACGACGTCGGCCAGGGCACCTGGGAGGAGATCGACGAGGGCCAGGCCGGCGCGGACTACGGCTGGAACGTACGCGAAGGGCCGTGCCCGAACGGCCAGACCTGCAATCCCGTGACCAACCTGCCCTCCGCCTACACCGATCCCCGGCACTGGTACGGGCGCAGCGTGGGCGCCTCCATCACGGGCGGCGCCTTCGTGCCGAACGGGATCGGCTGGCCGGCCGAGTACGCGGGCGCCTACCTGTTCGCCGATTACGTGGCCGGCCGCATCTTCCGCCTCAACCACACCACCTTCACGGGCGTGGACCAGTGGACGCGCTCGGACTTCGCCAGCAACCTGGGCGGCAGCAGCGCCGTGCACCTGCGCTTCGGCCCCTTCGGCGGCGCGCAGGCCCTGTACTACACCACCTACGCCAGCAACGGCGAGGTGCGGCGCATCAGCCTGAGCAACAGCGCGCCCACGGCCCTGCTCAGCGCCGATCCCGTCTTCGGGCCGGCGCCGCTGACCGTGGACTTCGACGGCTCGCAGAGCAGCGACCCGAACCCCGGCGACACCCTGACCTACGAGTGGACCTTCGGCGACGGGGTGACGGCCACCACCAGCAGCCCGCTCACCGCCCACACCTACAGCCCGCTCAGCCCGCCGGCCGTCTATACCGCCACGCTGGTCGTCCGCGACGACAAGGGTTTCGCCTCCGGCGCCGACACGCTCCAGATCCAGGCCGGCAACACCCCGCCGGCGCCCGTCATCGCCCAGCCGGCCCTCAGCGCCACCTTCGGCGTCAGCCAAACCATCGCGCTGTCCGGCTCGGCCACCGACCCGCAGGAGGGCGCCCTGGCCGGCGCGCGGCTGAGCTGGGAGGTGCGCCTGCACCACATCGACGAGCTCAACCCCGGCAACGAGCACACCCACCCGTTCTACAGCGCCGGCGGCGCGGCCGCCCAGTTCACGGCGCCGCCGCCGGAGGACCTGCGCTCGACGGCCCTCAGCTATCTGGAGGTGCGCCTGACGGCCACGGACGCGCTCGGCCTGTCGGCTACGGTCACCCGCACCGTGCAGCCTCGGCGCGTGACGCTGACCTTCGCCACCCAGCCGGCCGGCCTGATCGTCAACCTGCGCCCGGCTTCCGCCAGCCCCTCCGATCCGCCGACCGCCGTCACGGGCGGCGCCGCCGTTACCGCCTGGGAGGGCTGGGTGTTATCGGCCTCGCCGGCGATGGTGCAAAGCCCGGGCGGGACGCGGCACATCTTCTCCGCCTGGCTGGATGGCGACCTGAGCCTGAGCCGCCTCATCGCCACGCCGGCCACCGCCACCACCTACACCGCCGTCTTCGTGCCGGCCCTGATCGCCTTCCTGCCCGTGATCGCGCGCTAGGCCACGCCCGGCGCCGCGCCGCGTCCGGGACGCACAAACGGTTCAACGACTGATTGCCTCCGCGCCCGGGCTGCCCACCCGGGCGCCGGGTGTTAAAATACGTCCCATGAGCCAGAGCGACGGCGCGGATTTCATCCAGGATTGGGTTCGGCGCGGGGCGTCCGAAGCCGAGGCCCATCTGGGCTCGATCGGCCTGCTGCATCGCGTGGTCGGCGGGCCGTTCGTCATGGGCAGCCGCTTCCATCCTCGCGAGGCCCCCCGCCGTGAAGTCCAGGTGCCGGAGTTTGAGATCGCCCACGCGCCCGTGATGGTCAAACAGTTTGCGGCCTTCATCGAGGCCGGCGGCTACGCCGAGCGCCCGTGGTGGAGCGAGGCCGGCTGGGCCTGGCGGCAGGGCGCGGCCCTGGGCTGGGGGCGCGATGATCGGTCCCGCCCCTCTGACTGGCGCAACCAGGAGGGCCGCGCGGATCACCCGGTGGCGGGGGTGACCGTTTACGAGGCCGAGGCCTATTGCCGCTGGCTGGGGGCGCAGAAAGGCCGGGTGGTGCGCCTGCCCACCGAGGAGCAGTGGGAGAAGGCGGCCCGCGGAGACGATGGCCGGCCCTTCCCGTGGGGCGGCGAGTTCAAACCCGGCCAAGCCAACGTGCTGGAGAGCGACCTGAAACACACCACGCCCACGGCCAGCCTGCCCGGCGACGTCAGCCCGTGCGGGGCCGCGGACATGGGCGGCAACGTCCAGGAGTGGACGGCCAGCTCCTATGCGCCGCCGCCGGACGACCTGTTTGTGGCCGGCCAGGACCTGCGCGTGGCGCGCGGCGGCTCCTTCAACGACACGGCCTTTGGGGCGCGCGTCTCCTACCGGCGCGGCTATCCGGCCGGCTATTACTTCCCGTTCCTGGGGTTCCGGATCGTGGTGGCCGATCGGTAGGCGGCCCAGGCGTCGGCCAACCGTCAGCCAATCTGCGGCCGGCGGCGCGTCCTTGTTGTTAGACTGAACGCAAACCCACTCATTCAAACGGCTACACGGAGACAAGCGCCCATGAGCATGTACCAGGAAGGTCAGAACCGCTGGCTGGGGGTAGTGATCGTGGTCGTGGCCGCGCTCGTGTTCGGCGTCATCATCTGCGTTTCGGTCGTCTTCTCGGGCGCCCTGTGCCCGACCATCAACATCAACTGCGGCTCGGGCGGCGCCACCGCCAGCGGCACACCCACCCCGGCGGCACCGGCCGGCGCGGTGGAGGTCAGCTTCTACACCTCCAACACCAAGGAGGACTGGGTCAACGCCGCCACCGAAAAGTTCAACGCCAGCGGGGCCAAGACGGCGGCCGGCAAGCCCATCTTCGTGCGCGTCACGCACGTCACCTCCGGCGGCTCGCAGAGCGACATCCTGAGCGGCAAGATCAAGCCCACCGTCTGGAGCCCCGGCGACCAGAGCTGGGTGGACGGCGCCAACCAGGTCTGGCAGGACCGCACCGGCCAGCCGCTGGTCTCCGAGGCCTGCCGGCCCACCGTCTACGCCCCCATCGGCTTTGCCATGTGGCGGCCCTTCGCCGAGGCGCTCGGCTGGCCGGACCAGCCCATCACCTGGCAGACCCTGGTGGACCTGGCCGCCGACCCGCAGGGCTGGGCCAAGTACGGCCACCCGGAGTGGGGCGAGTTCAAGTTCGGCCACACCCACCCGGATTACTCCAACGCCGGCCTGCTGATCATGACCGCCCTGGTCAACGACACGCTCGGCCAGACCGGCGGCCTGACGCCCGCGAACGTCAAGAGCCAGGCCGTCATCGACGCCTTCACCAAGGTTGAGCAGCACACCTACCACTACGGCGTGCAGACCCGCGATCTGATCGCGCTGATGGCGCGCCGCGGCCCCTCCTACCTGCACGCCAGCACGGCCAGCGAGGCCGAGGTGCTCAAGGCCAACGCCGAGCGCGCCTCCGAGCTGCGTTTCCCGCTGGTCTTCATCTTCCCGGCCAAGGGCACGTTCTGGACCGAGCAGCCCTACTGCGTGGTGGACGCGGACTGGGTGACCGATGAGCAGCGCGAGGCCGCCCGGATCTACCGCGATTTCCTGCTGGCGCGGGAACAGCAGGAGCTGGCCGTGGACAAGTACCTGCGGCCGGTGGACCCCGGCGTCCCCCTGCGCGCGCCGCTGGCCCTGGAGGCCGGCACCGACCCGCGCGTGACCCCGGCCCAGGTGCCGGCGCTGGAGAGCCCATCCGGCGACGCGGCCGCGGCCGTCAAGGACGTCTTCCACCAGACCAAGAAGAAGGCCACGATCATCCTGGTGGTGGATACCTCCGGCAGCATGCAGGGCGAGAAGATCACCAACGCCGTGGAGGCCACGGCCAACTTCATCCAGCGCCTGGAAAAAGATGACCAGATCATCGTCATGCCCTTCAGCGACGGCGTGAATGAGATTGAGCTCTCCGGGCGGGCCGGCGACGTGGCCGAGCGCTTGGGCGAGCGGGTGCGCGGGCTGTTCGCCGAGGGCGGCACCGCCCTGTTCGACGCCGTCTGCGCCGCCGCCGACCGGATCAACACGGTGCGCGCCGCGGACCAGGCGGCCGGCCAGAACCGCCTGTACGGCATTGTGGTCCTTTCGGACGGCCAGGACACGGCCAGCAGCGGGACCGAGAGCGACATGTTCAACTGCCTGCCCAGCGGCGAGGACGTGCAGGGCATCAAGGTCTTCACCATCGCCTACGGCGACGACGCCGACAAGGATCTGCTGCTGCGCGTGGCCAACCGCACCAACGGCAAAACCTTCACCGGCGACCCGGCGACCATTGAAAGAGTTTACACGGCGATATCGGCGGAACAGTGATCAGTGGTTAGCTGACAGACCTCTTAATTTCCTTACGGACTACCGCTTACTGTTCACTATCCACTCCCCATGCCTAACCCCAACCGCCTCTGGTTCCTCCTCAACTGGCAAGCCTGGGCCGTGCTGCTGATGAGCGCCGTGGCCACCATCATCGCCCGGCAGCCCTGGCTGATCACCCTGGGCGTCATCGGCTACCTGGTGGTGATCCTGGCCGATATCGCCGGCGGCGGCAGCCTGGGCCGCAGCGGGGCGGTGCGCCTGGCCCGCGCCGAGCAGGAGAACCGCGAGCTGCGCGCCGAGCAGGCCCGGCTGGTGGGGGCCGTCAACGAGCTGCAGCAGCGCTTGGCCGTCGAGGCCAAGCCGGCGGCGCCGCCGCCCGCCAGCCCGCCGCCGGCCTCCGCCCCATGACCGGGCGCGGCGGGCGACGACCGATCCCCTTCCTGGCCGGCGGCCTGGCCTTGGCCGCCTTGGCCTGCAATACGTCGCTGTTTGCGCCCACCCGCACCCCGGTCCCCACGCCCACCCCCACCAGCGCGGCCGCCGCGTACGCCGGCTGGCCCGTGGTCCTGCGCGATACGTTCTTTGAGCCGCGCAACAGCTGGGAGCTGGCCGAGGCCAGCGACGACCGCTGGGCCAAGGGCCGGCTGGCCGTCGAGGCCGGCAAGTACCGCTTTGACCTGACCGCCAACGACGGCTTTATCTGGTGGAGCCGCGGGCGCCTGGACGCCCTCACCACCGATTTCTACGCCGCCGTGGACGGCCGGCAGGTGAGCGGCACCGCCGACGCCGATTACGGCCTGATCTTCCGCTTCGCGGCCGGCAACTTCTATTACTTCCAGATCAGCGATTCATCCGCCAGCTTCGCCGTGTACCGTTACCAGGCCGAAACCTGGACGGCCATGCTGGAATGGACGGCCAGCCCGGCCATCCGGCCCGGCGAGGCCAACCAGCTGGCCGTGGCCGGCGAGGGCCCGGACTTCACGTTGTTGATCAACGGCGAGGCCGTCGGCGCGTTCACGGACGACGCCCTGCCGGAGGGCGGCACGGGCGTGGCCGTGCAGATCTACACCGCCGGCGAGGCCGCCGTCTTCGAATTCGACAACTTCGAGTGGCGCGCGCCGCGCGCCTCCCTGGTCACCACCACCCCCGAACCGTGACGCCCGGCCCGGGACGTTGTGCCAAAACAACAAGACGGAAGCGGCCGGGCTTCCGGTAAAATGCAGTTGCCCAAACCTGTTGTTCCCATAGCGAGGACCTCCCCATGCCCAACGGCTACACCGGCAACATCCTGCACGTGAACCTGACCACCGGCCAGCTCACCGTCGAGAATCCGCCGGAGAGCTTCTATCGCCACTACCTGGGCGGCTCGGCCATGGGCCTGTACTACATCCTGAAAGGCATGCCGGCCGGCGTGGACCCGCTCGGCCCAGACAACGTCCTCACCCTCATGCTCGGGCCGACCACGGGCGCGCCGATTTCCGGCCAGAGCCGGGCCACCGTGAGCGCCAAATCGCCGCTGGTGGACGGCATCGGCGACAGCCAGATGGGCGGCTTCTTCCCGGCCGAGCTGAAGTTCGCGGGCTTCGACGGCCTGGTGATCACGGGCCAGTCCCCCCGGCCCGTCTACCTGTGGCTGAATGAGGGGCAGGCGGAGCTGCGCGACGCCGCGCACCTGTGGGGCAAACCCACCGCCGAGGTGGACAGCCGGCTGAAGCAGGAGCTGGGCGACGACAAGGTCGAGATCGCCCAGGTGGGGCCGGCCGGCGAGAAGCGCTCGCCCCTGGCGGCCGTGATCAACATGGCCAACCGCGCCGCCGGCCGCACCGGCATGGGGGCCGTGATGGGCGCCAAGCGCCTCAAGGCCATCGTGGCGCGCGGCAAAAACAAGCGCCTGAACCTGGCGGACGCCAAGGGCCTCAACGGCCTGGCCCGCTCCGGCGCCGCCAGCCTGGACGACAACGCCGACGTCAAGGGCCTGCAGGTGCACGGCACGGCCGGCGTGCTGTCCTTCCAGCACTCGTTCGGCACCTTGCCCACCCGCAACTATAACGAGGGCCAGTTCGAGGACTTCGAGCCGATCTCGGGCGAGGTGATGACCGAGACGATCCTCAAGGAGCGCGATACCTGCTACGCCTGCACCGTCAACTGCAAGCGCGTGGTGGAGGCCGAGTGGCGCGGCCATAAGGTGGCGGGCCAGCACGGCGGGCCGGAGTACGAGACCTTGGGCACCTTCGGCTCCTACACCGGGGTCAAGGACCTGGCCGCCGTCGCCTACGCCAACCAGCTCTGCAACGAGTATGGCCTGGATACCATCGGCGCCGGCGCCACCCTCGCCTGGGCCATGGAGTGCTTCGAGAACGGCGTGCTGAGCGAGGCCGAGATCGGCTTCCCGCTCAAGTTCGGCGACGACGCGGCCATGATCCGGGCGCTGGAGCTGCTGGCCAACCGCGAGGGCTTCGGGGACGTGCTGGCGCTCGGCTCGCGCGCCGCCGCGCACAAACTGGGCAAGGGCCACGATTACCTGATCACGGTCAAGGGCGCGGAGGCGCCGGCCCACATGCCGCAGGCCAAGCGCTCGCTGGGCCTGATCTACGCCGTCAACCCCTTCGGCGCCGACCACCAATCCTCCGAGCACGACCCGATGGTGGAAGAGGGCGCCGCCGACCTGTACATGAACCGCCTGAAGCTGCTCGGCTTCGAGGGGACGCAGGTCCCGCGCTCCCTGGGCGAAGACAAGGTGCGCTTCGCGCTCAAGACCCAGCACTTCTATTCCTTCCTGGATTCGGCCGACCTGTGCCAGTTCGTCTGGGGGCCGGCCTGGACGCTGTACGGCCCGCAGGAGGCCGTGGACGTCATCAAGCTGGTGACGGGCTGGAGCGACTTCACCCTGGATGAACTGATGACGATCGGCGAGCGGCGCCTGAACCTGCTGCGCGCCTTCAACGCCCGCGAAGGCCTGGACCGCCGGGCCGACGTGCTGCCGAAGAAGTTCTATGCGGCCCTGCAGGGCACCGGCCCCACCGCCGGCGTGGCCCTGACGGAGGCCGAGATCCGCGCGGCCCAGGAGGCCTATTACGCGCAGGCCGGCTGGGAGGCGGCCACCGGCAACCCCACGCCGGCCACCCTGCAGCGTTTGGAACTGGCCTGGGTGCTGTAAGAGCGTCGGCCGTCCGCCAGGCGCCGGGGCCCAGCCGCCCCGGCGTTTTTTGTTGGGCCGCCCAGCACCGCGCCGCGGAGACACGGAGTAAAATAGTCAAGTTTCCGCCGTTCTCGACTCCATCACCAATACCTATGGCCACCCACACTGCTCCTGATTCGCTCGCCTCCGCCGAAGAGGATTTCTGTCGGCGCTATCCCGAGTACGAGACCACGCGCGCGCTGGATCAGCTGCGCGCCGCTGACTATGCCCGCCTGGACCGGGAGGGCCACATCTACCTGGACTATACCGGCGGCGGGCTGTACGCTGAGACGCAGGTGCGCGCGCACCAGGCGCTCCTGCTCAGCCGCACCTTCGGCAATCCGCATTCCTCCAACCCCACCTCGCTGGCCATGACCGAGGCGGTGGAGGGCGCGCGCCGCACCATCCTGGAATTCTTCAACGCCGCGCCCCAGGAGTACGCCGTGGTCTTCACCGCCAACGCCAGCGGCGCGCTCAAGCTGGTGGGCGAGGCGTACCCGTTCCAGCCGGGCGGCAATTACCTGCTGACCTTCGACAACCACAATTCGGTCAACGGCATCCGTGAGTTCGCGCGCGCCAAGGGCGCCACCGTCACGTACGCGCCCGTCCTGCCGCCGGACCTGCGCCTGGACGCCGCCAAGCTGACGGCCTTGCTCAAGCTGGGCGGGCGGGAGCCCAAGCTTTTCGCCTATCCGGCCCAATCCAACTTCTCCGGTGTCCAGCACGAACTGGGCTGGGTGGCGCGCGCCCAGGCGCAGGGCTGGGACGTGCTGCTGGATGCGGCCGCGTTCGCGCCCACCAACCGGCTGGACCTGGCGGCCGTGCGGCCGGACTTCGTCTCGCTGTCCTTTTACAAGCTGTGCGGCTACCCCACCGGCGTGGGGGCCCTGATCGCCAAGCGCTCGGCCCTGGCCAAGCTGCGCCGGCCCTGGTTCGCCGGCGGCACGATTGAGGTGGCCTCGGTGCAGGGCGATAAGTTCTACTTTCACGAGGGGCCGGAGGCCTTTGAAGACGGCACCCTGAACTACCTGAGCCTGCCGGCCGTGGCGATGGGCCTGCGCCACCTGCAGCAGGTGGGCCTGGACCGCATCCACACCCGCGTGCAGTGCCTGACCGGCTGGCTGCTGGAGGCGCTCACCGCCCTGCGCCACGCCACTGGCGCGCCGCTGGTGCGCGTCTACGGCCCCACCACCACCGTGGCGCGCGGCGGCACCGTGACCTTCAACGTCTACGGCGCGGACGGGCACTTTGTGGATCACCGGCTGGTGGAGCAGCGCGCCAACGCCCGGCAGATCTCGCTGCGCACCGGCTGTTTCTGCAACCCGGGCGGGGGCGAGCTGGCGCTTGGCATCTCGGCCGAGGAGCTGACCTCTTGCTTCATCACCCATAGCCGCATGACCATCGACGAATTCCGGCGCTGCATCGACGACAAGAGCACGGGCGCGGTGCGCGTCTCGCTGGGGCTGGCCAGCACCTTCGCCGACGTCTATACATTTGTGGATTTTGCGCGCAGCTTCCTGAATAAGCGCGCCGCCGAGGTGTAAAACGATGCGTGCCACCGCCCTCCGCCACATTGAACAGCTCGCGGTCACGATCGGCCCGCGCGGCAGCACCACCGCCCAGGAAGCCGCCGGCCATGCCTATGCCGGCGAGGTGCTGGGCGGCCTGGGCCTGGCTCCGCGCGTCGAGCCGTTTCTGTGGGTGGGATCGCCCTATCTGACCTTCGGCCTCGGCCTGGGGTTGGTGCTGGCCGGCGAGCTCATCTACTGGCTGGTGGCCGGCGGTCCCAACGCCGCCGTCGGCGCCCTGGCCGCGGCCGGCCTGGGCCTGCTCGGCCTGATCTCGGCCCTGCTGGAATCCTCCGGCGTCGACAACCCCCTGCGCTGGTTCGTGCCGGCCGAGACCAGCCGGAACGTGGTGGCCGTGGCCCCGGCCGCCGGCCCGGTCCGCCGGCGCGTGGCGCTGGTCGCC
>JAEURL010000305.1 GCA_016789165.1 Anaerolineales bacterium
GAAGGCGCCCGCCACCGGCAGCGGGCCGGCCAGCAGGCGGTTCTCGCGTGTCTTGGTGTAGTAGCCGCCGTCGACGACCGGCTTGCCCGCCCGGCCATGATAGGCGCGCAGACCGGGCACCATCGTCGTCAGCCCGCGCAGCACCAGTTCGGGGAAGAACTCATCGTCCACGGGCGCCGGCACCACCGGCTCCACCGGGGCCTGGTGATAATCCCACAGCATCAAGCGGATGGGGCTGCCGGCCGGCCCGTCCGGGCGCATGTGCACGCCGCCGGGCAGCGGCTCCAGCAGCCAGCGCGTGGCGGGGTCCTCGGCCAAGGCCGCCCGCTCGTCCTCCCCCCAGGCCACGGTCTGCGGGTCGTCCCAGATCAGCATCGGGGCCTCGCGCGGCACCACGCCCTGCGCGTCCGCGAAGTTCAGCTTGATGTGACGTTCGTGATAGACCGGCAGGTCCACGCCCACCAGTTGGGCGACCTCGGCCACCAAGGGGCCGGCGGCGTCCACGAAGGTCCGCGTCGCCAGGCGCTCGCCCGTGCTCAGGCGCACGCCGCTCACCCCCCGGTCATCCACGTCTACGCCCGTCACCCGGGCCGCGCTCAGCCGGCCGCCGTGCGCGCGCACCTGCTCCAGGAACCAGATCCCCAGCCCCTGCGCGCTCAGCCAGCCGGCGCGGCGGGCATGCAGGGCCGCCACCACGGTCTCGCTCACGTACGGGAAGTGCCGGCGGATCAGGGCCTGATCCAGCAGCAGGTCCGCGCCCTCCGGCCCGCCGGCGAAACCGTCGGCGGCGTGCGGCTGATACGCGGGCTCGCCGGCCGCGCCGGAGTGGAGGCGGACTTCGCCCGCGCCCAGCGCCGCCGTCGCCCGCGCCGCCTCCAGATACGCCGGCACCCGCGCCGGATCGGCCGTCAGGTAGAGGTAGCCGCGCCGGTTGAGGTGAAAGCCGTTGTCCGTGGCGCGCGCCCACTGCTCCAGCAGGTCGATGCTGCGGTTCATCAAGCGCACCATCGCGTCGCCGGGGCCGGGCCACCAGTTGCGGTAGGCCTCGGTGGATTTGTCGCTGGTCAGCGAGAGCGGCGGGCGTTCGTCCACCACCGTCACCGGCCGGCCGTGGACCACGGCCAGCTGATAGGCCACAGACAGGCCGGCGATGCCGGCCCCGCAGATGACGACGGCTTCAGAGGTGTGCGACGACATACGGGCCTCGGATCAAAAGCGCAGGGTGCGCCGGCAGTATACCCGAGGCGGCCGGGCCTGACCGTTCGGTTAGGGCCGGCCCCTCCCCGCTTGCCGAGGGCCGGCCGGCCGCGAAACTGCTACAGTGCTGGCAAAGGAGGGCCAACCCATGAGCCCCTTGCTGCAGCAACTATCCGAGGCGCTGGCCGAGACCGTGGAAACCGCGGGCGCCAGCGTGGCGCGCGTGGAGGGCCGCGACCGGCTGCCCGCCACCGGCCTGGTGTGGTCCGCCGACGGCGTGATCGTGGCCGCCCAGCACACCCTGGAACGTCCCGAGGTGCGGGTCGGGCTGCCGGACGGCCGCGCGGTGCCGGCGCGGGTGGTGGGCCGCGATCCCGGCGTGGACCTGGCCGTACTGAAAGCCGAGGCTTCCGATCTGCGGCCGGCGCTCTGGGCCGAGCCGGAGGCCCTGCGCGTGGGCGCGCTGGTGCTGGCGCTCGGCCGGCCCGGCGCGCGGGTGCTGGCCACCTTGGGCGTCCTCAGCGCACTGGACGACGGCTGGCGCACGCCGCAGGGCGGCTTCGTCGACCGCTTCCTGCAGACTGACGCAGTGATGTTTCCGGGCTTCTCGGGCGGGCCGCTGGTGGACGCCGACGGGCGCGTGACCGGCCTGACCAGCTCCGGGCTGGTGAGCGGCCAGAACCTGGCCCTGCCGCTGGCGACCGTGCGCGCGACGGTGGAGGCCTTGCTGGCCCACGGGCGGGTGCGGCGCGGCTATCTGGGGGTGGGCGCCCAGCCCGTGCGGCTGCCCGAGTCCCTGCGCGCAGCGGCCGGCCAGGACACGGGGCTGCTGCTGATGAACGTGGAGCCGGACGGCCCGGCCGGCCGCAGCGGCCTGCTGCTGGGCGACACACTGGTGACCCTCAACGGCCAGCCGGTGCGCAGCCTGGAGAGCCTGCTGGCGGCGCTGGGCGGCGACCTGGTGGGCCGGCGGGTGCCGGCCCGGCTGGTGCGCGGCGGACAGGTGCGCGAACTGGCCGTGCTCGTCGGCGAGCGTTCGGAATAAGGCCCCGCCCATGACCATCTTGCAACAGCTCAGCCAAGCCATGGCCGCTGTGACCGCCCAGGCGCGGCGCAGCCTGGTGCAGCTCACCAACGGGCAGCGCGGCGGATGGCCGGCCGGCCAGGGCTCCGGCATCCTATGGAGCCCAGACGGCCTGATTATCACCAACGCCCATGTCGTTCAACGCCGCGCCTTGACGGCCACGCTGCCGGATGGGCGCGAACTGCCGGCGCGCCTCCTGGCGCACGACGCCGCGCGCGATATCGCCGCGCTACAGGTGGACGCGGCCGGCTTGCCCGCCATTGCGCTGGGCGATTCCCGCGCCCTGCGGCCGGGCGATTGGGTGGCCGCGGTCGGCCACCCGTTTGGCGTGGCCGGCGCGGCGACGGCCGGCGTGGTGATCGGCAGCGGGCCGGACCTTCCCGAGCAGGCGCGCGGCGGAGAATGGATCGCCGTCAACCTGCGCCTGCGGCCCGGCAACTCCGGCGGACCGTTGGTGGACGCGGGCGGCCGGCTGGTGGGCGTCAACACCCTCATGACCGGGCCGGAGGCCGGCGGCGCGGTGCCCGTCCACGTCGTTCAACAGTTTATGCACGAGAAGATCGGCCGTTGACGGCCCGGCCGCTCCGCCCAATTGGGGGAGGGCCGGCGCCGGCCGCGCCCCTGAACGCCCCAGGACCGCGCCGCGTTGGCGATGCCGGAGCGGGGACATTCAACACTTGCCGCGGACCATGGGCGGGCCTATCATGCCCGCATGGTCACCCTGCTCCTGAACAATCCGTTACTCCTGCTCTTCCTGGTGGTCGCCATCGGCTATCCGTTGGGACGCATCAAGGTGGCCGGCAGCAGCCTGGGGCTGGCCGCCGTGCTCTTCGTCGGCCTGGCCTTCGGGGCCTTGCACCCAGACATGAAGCTGCCCGAGCTGATCTATCAACTCGGCCTGGTGCTGTTCGTCTACACCATCGGCCTGAGCAGCGGGCGCGGCTTCTTTGCCTCCTTCCGGCGCAAGGGCCTGCGCGACAATGCGCTGGGCCTGGGGGTGCTGCTCCTGGCGGCCGGCCTGACCGTGGCCCTGGCGGTCGGGCTGGGGCTCAAGAACACCTACGCCGCCGGCCTGTTTGCGGGCGCGCTCACCAACACCCCGGCCCTGGCCGGCGTGCTGGATAACCTCAAGAACTCCGTCCCCCAGGCGGTGCGCGACGCCACCCTGGCCGAGCCCGTCATCGCCTATTCGCTCGCCTACCCGATGGGCGTCGTGGGCATGCTGCTGGCCATCGCCCTGGTCCAGCGCCTGTGGCGTGTGGATTACTCGGCCGAGGCCAAGCATGCGCAGCTGCCGGGCGCAATCGACTCCCGCCTGCAGGCGCGCACCGTGCGCGTCACCCACGCCGCCGCCACCGGCCGGCCGCTGCACGAGCTGGTGCGCGTGCACGGCTGGCGCGTGGTCTTCAGCCGCGTCAAGCGCGGCGCAACCCTGGCCATCGTCACCGGGCAGACGCAGCTCGAGCCAGACGACCTGGTGACCATCGTCGGCGCGCCGGAGGAGATCGAGCACGTCACCGCCGCCCTGGGCGAGACCGCCCAGGAACACCTCGAGCTGGACCGCAGCGAACTGGATTACCGGCGCATCTTCGTCTCCAGCTCCAAGGTGGCCGGCCGCCGGCTGCGCGACCTCAACCTGCCGCAGCAGTATGGGGCGCTGGTGACGCGCGTGCGGCGCGGCGACCTGGACCTGCTGCCGGACGCCGACACGGTGCTGGAGCTGGGCGACCGGGTGCGGGTGCTGACGCGCCGCGAGCAGATCGAGGCCATCACCAAATTCTTCGGGGACTCGTACCGCGCGGTGAGCGAGGTGGACATCCTGTCCTTCAGCCTGGGTCTGGCGCTGGGCCTGCTGCTGGGCCTGATCCCCCTGCCCCTGCCCGGCGGCGTGGAACTGAAACTCGGCCTGGCCGGCGGCCCCCTGATCGTGGCCCTGGTCCTGGGCACGCTGGAGCGCACCGGGCCGTTTGTGTGGAGCGTGCCCTACAGCGCCAACCTGACCCTGCGCCAGATCGGCCTGGTGCTGTTCCTGGCCGGCGTGGGCACGCGCGCCGGCTACGCCTTCTTCGGGACGCTCCTGCAGGGCAGCGGCCTGGCGCTCTTCCTGGCCGGCGTCGTGATCACGCTGGTGGCCGCCTTCAGCCTCCTGTGGATCGGCCACCGGCTGCTCAAGATCCCCATGGGTCTGCTCACCGGTATGCTGGCCGGCGTGCAGACCCAGCCGGCCGTGCTCGGCTTCGCGGTCGAGCAGGCCCGCAACGACCTGCCCAACATCGGGTACGCCACGGTCTACCCAATGGCCACCATTGCCAAGATCATCCTGGCACAGATCATCCTGGCCCTGCTCCGCTGAAGGCACCCCTCCGGAGGTCCGCCATGCCTACAGCACCCGCCCGCCCTCTCACCGTTACCACAGCGCAGATCATGGTCTTCGTCAACGCCGGGTTCTGGGTGCTCGCCGCCGCCGTCAGCGGGCTGCGGCCGTCCGGCGGCAGCCTTCCGGCCGCGCTGCTGCTGGCCGGCCTGATGCTGGGGAATGCCGGCGCCCTGCTCCGGGCCGGCCTGGGACTCGGCCGGCGGCGGGCGGCCTTCTACCTCGGCGCGGCCGTGGCGGCCGTCAACCTGGCGCTGTCCATCACCGATGACTTCGGCCTGCTGGACCTGATCAGCCTGGCCTACAACGC
>JAEURL010000332.1 GCA_016789165.1 Anaerolineales bacterium
GAGGCCTCGCTGCGCCGGCTCAACACGGATTGGATTGACCTGTACCAGATCCACCGGCCCAGCCCCGAGATCCCGGTGGACGAGACCCTGGGCGCGCTGACCGACCTGGTGCGGGCCGGCAAGGTCCGTTACATTGGCTGCTCCACCCACCCGGCCTGGCGGGTGATGGAGGCGCTGGCGGTCAGCGAGCGGCTTGGGCTGGCCCGCTACGTGAGCGAGCAGCCGCCCTACAACCTGCTGGATCGCCGGATTGAGAATGAGCTGGTGCCGCTGG
Organism: Anaerolineales bacterium; assembly: GCA_016789165.1. Lineage (GTDB taxonomy): Bacteria > Chloroflexota > Anaerolineae > Anaerolineales > UBA6663 > SpSt-583. The sequence goes on from JAEURL010000332.1 coordinate 275, forward strand.
CGCAGGCCCACCTCCTGGCCCTGCTGCCGTGGGCGCCGCTGGCCCAGGGGGTGCTGGCCGGCCGCTATCCGGCCGGCCAGGCCCTGCCGGCCGATTCGCGCGCCGCGCGCCTGGCCGGCAGCATCTACGCGCAGCGCGTGACGCCGCGCGGCGTCGAGGCCGGCCGCCAGTTCGCGGAGCTGGCGCGGCAATCCGGCAAGACGCCGGGGCAGCTGGCTCTGCTGTGGTGCAAGGATCAGCCCGGCGTCACGGCCCCGATCGTCGGGCCGCGCACGCTGGCTCAGCTGGAAGAGCTGCTGCCGGTGCTCGAGCTGGCCTTGAGCGCGGAGGAGCGGGCGGCCTGCGACACGCTCAACCCGCCCGGGGGCGTGATCGTCAATTTTCACAATACGGCCGGCTGGCTGAAGACGCCGGGGTAGGGGCGGCGGGCTATTCCACGCCCGCGATCGGGTTGACCAGGATGTATTCCACGCCGCCTTTGCGCTCGATCAGGCGGATGCTCTCGCGCAGCTTCTCCATCGGCACCAGCACGTTGTCCACGGCCACCAGGTGTGTGGCCTCCACCTGGGCGATGACCTCCAGGGTCGCCGCCACCCAGTCCACGTCGGCGCGCGGCGGGCGTACCACCGTGATTTCCAGGCCCTCGGCCCGCAGGCGCCGTTCGATCTCCTGCACGCGCCCCAGGTGCCGGGCGTTGATCACGCGCGGGTCGGTCTGCAGCAGCGGCACGCTGACCCCAAACCGGTGGTCCAGGGTTTCATCGAGCTTGATGGGGCCGAAATCCAGCAGGAAGACCGGCGCCTTGAAGGCCGTGGCCAGGCCCAGGACGGTGGGCAGGGCGGCGCTGGTGTTGTAGAGCGGGCCGATGGGCATGAGGATGGCCTTGCGCCGCTGCCGGCCCCACAGTTCGGCGTACTCCGGCGAGGTCTCCAGCAGGGTGTCGTGGTCGCCGACGGCCAGCACCACGCCGTCGCCGCGCGCGTCGGTGCCCATCACCACGATCTGATCGGCGTTGCGGACGGTGTTCAAGCGGTGGGCGATGACGAGCGTCGTCCGGCCGCGGCTCAACTCGTCCAGGGCGCGCGTCACCGCGGCCTCGCTCTCGGCGTCCAGGGCGGAGGTGGCCTCGTCCAGCAGCAGGATGGCCGGCTCGCGCAGCGCGGCCCGCGCGATGCCCACGCGCTGCTTCTGGCCGCCGCTCAGCCCCTGGCCGGCCTCGCCCAGCGGCGTGTCGTAGCCGGCCTCCAGCTGGTCCAGGAATTCCACCACATTCCCCACGCGGGCCGCGGCCTCCATCTCGGCCGGGGCGGCCTCCGGCCGGCCAAAACGCAGGTTCTCGCCCAGCGTGCCGCGGAAGAGCGTGAAGTTCTGGGCCACCAGGCCGAGCTCGCGGCGCAGGGCCGCCAGCGGCAGGTCGCGCACGTCGCGGCCGTCGATGGTCACGCGCCCGCTCGTCGCATCCTGAAAGCGCGCCACCAGGTTGAGCAGCGTGCTCTTGCCGGACCCGGAGCCGCCCACGAAGGCCACCTTCTGGCCGGGTTTGATCTCCAGGGTGATGTTCTTGACGCGCCAGGCCTCGGGGTCCGCCGGCGCGTAGCTGAAGCTGACGTTCTCAAAGCGGATGTGCCCGCGCAGCCGGCCGGGGTCCACGGCCGCCGGCCGATCCGCCACAGCCGGCGGCAGCGCCATCAGCCCGAAGACGCGGCCGGCGGCCACCAGCATGCCCTGGGCGCGCAGCAGGGCGCCGCTCAGCGCGCTCAGCGGGGCCGTGAACTGGGCGAAGAAGGCCGCGAAGCTGGCCAGCTGGCCGGGCTCGGCCCGCCCGCCAAACAGCTCCGGGTAATAGACCAGCAGCAGCAGGCCGACGCCGTAGATCAGGGCCAGCCCCAGCCCGGTCATGGAAAACGAGACCGCAAAGTTGGTGGCGGCCAGCTCCATGTTGCGGGTCATGGTGCCGGCCAGCTGCCCCAGTTGGCCGCGGTAGGCGCGGGCCATGCGCGCCTCCTGGCCGAAGATCTGGATATCGCGCACGCCCTGCAGGGCCTCGTTCAGCCGGCTGGTGGCCTCGCCCAGTTGGCCGCGGTAATCGGCCTCCAATTGGCGCATACGCGGCACCAGGCCGCGCAAGCTCCAGGTCTGCAAGGCGGCCACCAGGCCCATGCAGACCAGCGCCAGCGCCCAATTCAGGCTGAGCATGAAGATCACCGAGAGCACCAGCTGGCCCAGGCTGACCAGCACAAACGGCATGGCCTGGGTCAGGAACACGGCCACGGTCTCGGTATCAGTCAGGCCGGCCTGGATCAGCGGGCCGGCCGGCTGGGTCTGAAAGAAGGCCGGCGGCTGGCGCAGCAGGCTTTCGAAGTAGTCGCCGCGCAGTTCGGCCGTGGCCTGCTGGGCCAGCCGGGCGA
>JAEURL010000357.1 GCA_016789165.1 Anaerolineales bacterium
CCAGCGCGGCTTTGAGGTGGTGGACGCCCTGCGCCGGCGCGGCCTGGCGGTGGAGGACAGCCTGCTGCGCAGCACCCAGCGCACACGCCGGTCGGCCGAGGCGCTGACGGCGGTGCTGGCCAGCCTGGCCGACCCGCTCTCGGCCCACAAGCTGGCGGCCGCCCTGGAGGCCTGGCAGCGCGGCGTCCAGGCGGACGAGGCGGCCTGGGCGCGCGTTCAAGCCGCGGCGGCCGTGCTGCGCCAGTGCCGGCAGGTGGAGGATTACCTGTGGCCGGCCGGCCCAGACTGGCTGGCTGAGATCGGCCTGGCCGCCGACGAGCCTGACCTGCACGACCTGCTGGCCGGCTTCCGCGAGCTGGCCCGCCGCTGGCAGGGCGCCGCCCAGCTGCCGGTGGATCAGTTGCTGCTCTCCGTGGCCCAGGACCTGTTCACCGATCCGCTCGATCTGGCGCTCGCCCACAAGCTGGCCGTCAGCGTGCAGCGGGCGGCCGGCGCGCGCCCCGAGCCGCGCCTGCCGGCCCTGGCCGCCGAGCTGGCCCAGATCGCCCAGAACGAGCGCCGCTTCCTGGGCTTCGACGAGGCCGATACCGGCTTTGAACCGGAGCAGCACCGCGGCAAGGTGGTGGTGGCCACCCTGCACAAGGCCAAGGGGCTGGAGTGGGATCGGGTCTATTTGCTGTCCGTGACGGGCTTTGATTTCCCAGCCGGCCTGGACGACGACGCCTATGTGTCCGAGCGCTGGTATGTGCGGGACCGTCTCAATTTGGAGGCCGAAATCCTGGGCCAGCTCAAGACCCTGGGCGGCGGGCCGGCGCTCCCGGAGGGCGAGGCCACGCGCCAAGCGCGCGTGGACTATGCGCGGGAACGCCTGCGGCTGCTGTACGTCGGACTGACGCGCGCCCGGCGCGAGCTGATCGTCAGCTGGAACACCGGCCGGCGGGAAGACCAGGAGCTGGGGCCGGCCGTGCCTTTCGAGGCCCTGCGCGCCTGGTGGGAAGCGGATCGCCATGAACCTGCCGCCTGATTTCCAGTTCAGCCAGGCCAGCCTGCAGGACCTGGCCGACTGCCCCCGCCGCTTTCAATTCCGTTACGCAGAGCGCCTGGCCTGGACGGCGCCCGCGGCCGAACCGGCCGGCGAATGGGAGCGCCGCGCGCAGGCCGGCGAGCGTTTCCATCGCCTGGCCCAGCAAACGCTGCTGGGCCTGCCGGCCGCGCGGCTGGCGGCCGGCGACGCCAGCCTGAGCGAATGGCTGCGGCGCTTTGAGGCACACGCCTCAAGGCTGTGGGGCGGCGCCGCGCGGCCGGCGGCCGGGCGATTTTGGACCGAGGTCACGTTGAGTTGCCCGCTGGAGGGTCGGCGGCTGATGGCGCGCTACGACCTGATCGTCCATCAGCCCGACGGCCGGCTGACGATCGTGGATTGGAAGACCGCGGGCCGGAAACCGGCGCGTTCGCTGCTGGCCGCGCGCCTGCAGACCCGGGTCTATCCCTGGGTGCTATGGCGGGCCGGCCGCGAGTTTCTGGGCGCGCCGCCGGCGCCAGAGCAGATCGAAATGGCCTACTGGTTTGCGGAGGCCCCGGCTGAACCTGAGCGCTTTGGCTACTCGGCCGCGCAGGCCGAGCGGGACGGCCGCGACCTGGCCGGCCTGGCGCGGCGGGCCGCGGCCCTCGACGCCGCCGCCGACCTGCGCACCTCGGACCTGACCCACTGCCGCCACTGCCACTATCGGGGCCGCTGCGAGCGCGACACGCACCCCGGGCCGGCCGCCGAAGCGGAAATCGAACCGGCCGGCGAGGCAACGCCTCTGGCCGGCCGGGAGACTGTGGACGATCTGGCGGATCCGGAAAACTGAGCCGGCCTCAGGCGGCCTCGCCAGCCACCGCCCGCTCCAGCACGTTGTAACGCTTGTTGAACTGGTCGAGCGCGTAGTCGGTCATCTCCGCCAGGCTGATCCCGAACGGGATCGTCTCCCCATACGGCGCCAGCGCGTCCGGGATCACGCCCAGCGCCTGGCCCAGCAGCTCATTCAGCGTGTCGGTGCAAAACTCCCACAACTGGGGCTCGGCCCGCAGCAGACTCTGCAAAGCGTACAGGCCGTAAGCGATGTGCCGGCTTTCATCGCGCTTGACGTGCTCAAAGCCAGCCACCAGGCCGGGCAGCACCCCGCGCCGGCGGCAGGCCAGAAACGCCGCCTGGTAGCCGGTCTCGGCCAGCACACCCTCCACCGTGATGTGGTAGGTGAGATAGGCCCGCGCCAGGGCGCGCGAGGACTGATCGCCCAGCAGATGGTCCAGAGCCCGCGGCAGCTGTTCGAAGAACACGGTGCGATAGCTGGGGCCGTAATACTGCTCGCGCGCCACCGGCTTTTGCACCACTTCGGCGAACCAACGGCTGAAGAACTCCACGTGCAAGCTCTCGTCGTAGAGCTGCGTGGTCAGATACATTTCCTCTTCACGGCGGCCGCCCCGTTTGCCCACGGCCCAAAGCAGAGGCGCCAGGTCGCTGGCCACCGCCTCCTCCCCGGCCGCGAACATCGACAGCAGGTTGAGCAGCACGTCCTGCTCCCGGGCGTCCAGCCCGGCCCAATCGCGTTGATCGGCGGCCAGGTCGATGCCCGCCGGATCCCAGCGGTAGCGCTTGGCCAGTTGGTAATCCCGCATTGGCGGAAGGTCGTGGCGCAGGGTCATGCCGGCCTCGCTTAATTGTCCAGCCGGAAGCCGTGGCCGCGCACCGTGGCCACATACTGCGTCTCCGGGTCGATCTCGGCCAGGCGGTCGCGCAGCCGGCGCACCAGGGCGTCGATGGCCTGCTCCGAAACCCCGGCGCCCTGCGCTTCCGGCCAGACGATATCGATGATGGCCTCGCGCGAACAGACCTCGCCGGGCCGTTCGTACAGCAGCTCAAGGAACCGGAACTGCGGCGCCGAGAGCGGCGGATCCACTTCGCGCTCGCCGATCCACACGCGCCGGGAGGCGCTGTCCAGCCGCAGCCGGCCGCGCTCGGCCGCCGGCGCCGGCGTGCTGGTCCCGCGGATCAGGTCGGAAAGCGGTGTGCCGGACTGCAAGGGGACCGTGGCGTCGGACCCCACAAAGGCCAGTTGGGCCACCAGCGCCACCTGGATCAAGTCGCCGTCCTGCAGGCGCACGCTGCCCTGCAGCGGCCGGCCATTAATGTGCGTGCCGTTCTTGCTGCTCAGGTCTTCCAGCTCAAAGCCGCCCTCCACCCGGCGCACGGCGGCGTGTACCCGGCTCACCTGCCGATCCAGGATGACCACGTCGCAGGTCGGCTCGCGGCCGATGGTAAGCTCCGGCTTGGTCAGCGCCCAGCGCTGGCCGGCGGCCGGCCCGGTCTGGGCGATGAGCATCGGCACTTTCTCGTCGCTGATCATCATTTCCTCAATTCAGGTTCCGGTTATAATATTTGCCCTGGCAGGCCGCTCTCGAACTCCGCAGAGCAGTTCGGCGCCGGAGCCGGTGCGGTTGTACCCACCGTCCAAAGCCTGCCTCTCCGCGCTCTGCAACGGATCGGCAACTGAGGCATTCATGCTCCCGCCACTCCAGGCCGGGGACACGCTCCGCCAGCGCTATCGGATTCTGCGTCCGATTGGGCAAGGCGGCATGGGCAGCATCTACCAGGCGGAAGACCTGCGCCTGGAGGGCCGTCTGTGTGCGGTCAAGGAGGTCCAGATGGACCCCGGCCTTCCGACGCGCACTCAACAGCAAGCCCGCGAGCAGTTTTATCGCGAGGCGTCTGTCCTCGCGCGTCTGGATCACCCGAACCTGCCCAAGGTGTCCGATTACTTCTCCGAGGCCGACCGGGATTACCTGGTGATGGACTTCGTGCCCGGCCGCGACCTCAAGGAGATCATGGACGAAGCGCGGCAGAATGGACGCTTCCTGGGCGAAACCGAGGTGCTGACCTGGGCCGGCCAACTGGCCGACGCCCTCGACTACCTCCACCGCCAGGAGCCGCCGATCGTCCACCGGGAT
>JAEURL010000527.1 GCA_016789165.1 Anaerolineales bacterium
GCCGCCAACCAGGTGGGCGCGGCCAGCAACAACGCCGAACTGTACCGCCTGATCCGCGACCAGGCCGAACGCCTGGGCAATCTGCTGCGCGCCCAGCAGGTGGAGACCACCAAGAACCGCGCCATCCTGGAAGGCATCGCCGACGGCGTGCTGGTGGCCGACGCCGACGGCCTGATCATCCTGCTCAACAGCGCCGGCGAGCGCATCCTGCGCCTGGAGCGCGCGGCCGTGCTGGGCCGGCCGATCGGGGAGTTTGTGGGCCTGTACGGCGCGGCCGGCCGGGCCTGGATCGAGGCCATCACCCGCTGGAGCCTGGACCCCGGCAGCTACACGCCCGGCGAGGCCTTCAGCCAGCGCCTGGAGCTGGAAGACCAGCGCATCCTGGCCATCTCGCTGGCGCCCGTGCTCACCGGCGACGAATACCTGGGCTCGGTCTCGCTGATCCGCGACATCACCCGCGAGGTGGAGGTGGACCGGCTGAAGAGCGAGTTCGTCACCATGGTCAGCCACGAGCTGCGCACGCCGATCACGCCCATCAAGGGCTACGCCGACATGCTGCTGATGGGCGCGGCCGGCCAGCTGGCGCCGCTGCAGTCCAAGTTCATCGAGGTGATCAAGAACAACGCCGACCGGCTGAACCTGCTGGTCAACGACCTGCTCGACATCTCGCGCATCGAGGCCGGCCGGGTGGAGGTGCGCCTCCAGACCATCAACCTGAACGAGATCATCAGCAGCGTGCTGGATACCCTGCGGGTGCGCTCCGACGAGAGCGGCAAGGCCATGACCCTGACGGCCGAGGTGGCCGCCGACCTGCCGGCCGTGCGCGGCGACTACAACCGGGTGACTCAGGTGATCGGCAATCTGGCCGAAAACGCTTTCAATTACACCCCGCCGGGCGGCACCGTGACGCTGCAGGCGCGGCCCGAGGCGGCCGGCCGCGAGGTGGTGGTGGAGATCAGCGACACCGGGGTGGGCATCCCAGCGGAGGCCCAGCCGCGGCTGTTCGACCGCTTCTTCCGCGGCGAGGACGCCCTGGTGATGGCCACCTCCGGCACCGGCCTGGGGCTCTCCATCGCCAAGGAGCTGATGGAGATGCAGGGCGGACGCATCTGGCTGGAGCGCTCGGCGCCCGGCCAGGGCAGCACGTTTGCCATCGCCCTGCCCACGGCTCTGGTCGAGGCCGAGGCGGGGGCGTAAAACCAAACAACGGGCCGGCGCGGGCCGGCCGAGCGGAGTGCTATGGCAAAAATATTGGTAGCTGAGGACGAACGCGATATCCGGGACCTGATCGCCTTTACCTTGCAGTTCGCGGGCTACACGGTGGTGACGGCCAACAACGGCGAGGAGGGCCTGGCCCTGGCGCGCCAGGAGGTGCCGGACCTGATCCTGAGCGACGTGCGCATGCCCAAGATGACGGGCTACGAGATGTGCCGGCAGATCAAGGCCGAGCCGCGCACCGCGCACGTGCCGGTGGTCTTCCTGTCCGCCAAGGGCCAGGACCAGGAAGTGCAAAGCGGGCTGGCCGCCGGCGCCACCGAATACCTGCTCAAACCGTTTGCGCCGGACCAGCTGCTGGCCAAGGTGGCCGAGATCCTGGCCAAGGGCAGCCAGCCCTGACCGGCGCCTCGGTGACAAGTAGGATTGACAGCCACAGGCGGAATCGGGATGATGTGAGACCGCAATGAGCGCCATCATCGTCGACGACGACGTCGTCCACTACGAGGTCCTGGGCCGGGGCCGCCCCGTGCTCTTGATCCACGGCTGGCTGGGCTCGTGGCGCTATTGGATTCCCACGATGCAGGCGCTCAACGGCGAGTACCGCGTCTACGCCCTGGATCTGTGGGGCTTCGGCGATTCCGGCAAGCGGCGCGAGCGCTACAGCCTGGAGGCCCAGACGGAACTGCTGCGCGGTTTCATGGACCGCCTGGCGATCTTGAAGGCGGCCTTTGTGGGGCACGGGCTGGGCGGCGCGGTGGTGGCCCACTTCGCCCGCCGCTACCCGGACCTGGCGGACCGGGCGATGGCGATCAGCGTCCCGCTCACGGGCGCGGCCCTCAACAGCCGGCTGCTGGACACCCCCCTGCCCGCCCTGCTGGAGACCTTCGTCGGGCGCGGCCCGCAGCTGGAGCCGCTGGCCCGCGAGGCGGCCAAGACGGACGCCAGCGCCGTGGAGGTCAGCGCCCGCGCGCTGATGGCCGGCGACCTCAAGGAAGCCGTGGCCGATCTGAAGCTCCCCTACCTGCTGGTCTACGGCGAGAAGGACACCCTGGTGACCGCGCCGGACAACGGCCTGATGGAAGCGCTGACCAACAACGTCCACAGCATCGAGCTGGAGGAGAGCCGGCACTTCCCCATGCTGGACGAGGCCGGCCGGTTCAACCGCCTGCTGGTGGACTTCCTCACCCTGAAGTCCGGTGAATCACTGATGAACCTGGAGCTCAAGGAAGAGTGGAAGCGCCGGGTGCGCTAGCCGCGCCCGCCTGCTCCGCCAGCGCCCGCACCGGCTCCAGCGGCAGCGCCTCCGCCGTCACCCCGTTGAACCCCGTCACGGTCGTCGCCATGCACAGCGCGTTGTAGACGGCCTCTTCCACCGCTTCAATCCCCGCCAGGAATACCGGCGATACCAGCGCATTCGGCAGTTCGCTGACCACGGCCAACCCCGGCTCCGGTCCGCTGTGCGGCGGGGGCCGGCGGCGCGCGGGCGTGCGCCGCACCGCCTCGGCCGTGGAAAAGGCCAGCGCGTAATCGCCGGAGCCGTCGCTGAAGGCGGCGCCGGTGCGCGCCAGGCCGGCCAGCCCGCGCCGCGCCAGGCGCGCCAGGTTGCGGTCCGAGAGCGGCGCGTCCGTGGCCAGCACGATCATGATCGAGCCGTCGGCGGAAGCGTCCGGCGCCAGGGCCTCGCGCAGATAGTGCCGGCCCAGCGCCTCCCCCACCGGCAAGCCCGCCATCTGCAGCACACCGCCGAAGTTAGCCTGCACCAGCGCGCCCACCGTCCAGCCGCCCAGACCGGCCGGAAGCCGGCGGGAACTGGTGCCGATCCCGCCCTTCCAGCCGAAAGCCACGGTGCCGGTGCCGGCGCCCACCGTCCCCTCCCTGATCGGCCCCGGCGCCGCGGCCTCCAGCGCCTGGCGGATCAGCTCCGGCGTCAGGACCCGCCGGCGGATGTCGTTCAGGCGGCTGTCATTGGTCTCCCCCACCACGGCGTTGACCGAGACCACGGCCTCGTTGCCCGGCTGGGCCAGGGTCCAATCCAGCAGGGCATCGGCGGCGCGCGGCACGGCCAGGGTATTGGTGAGGACGATGGGCGTCTCCAGCTCGCCCAGCTCCTGGACCTGGGTGGCCCCCATCAGCTTGCCAAAGCCATTGCCCACCGCCAGGCCGGCCGGCACCCGGTCCTGAAACACATTGCCGGCATGGGGCCGGATGGCGGTAGCCCCGGTGCGCACGGCCTCCCCCTCGATCAAGGTCAGGTGCCCCACCCGCACGCCGGCCACATCCGTCAGCGCGTTCAGGGGGCCGGGCGGCAGGACCCCCGGCCGCAGGCCGAGCGCACGGGCGCGGATGCGCGTCACCGCGCCTCCCCGATGATCTCCCAGCCGCGGGCCTGCGCCAGCCGGCGCAGCCGCCGGTCCGGGTGGACGGCCACCGGCCGGCCCACCAGCTCGAACAGCCCCAGATCGGAGAACGAATCCGCGTAGGCGGCGCTGGCGGCATAGTCCACGGGCAGGCGGTGCGCGGCGAAGTGCGCGCGCACGTAGGCGGCCTTCTGGGCGTCGATGCAGGGCCGGCCCATCCGCCCGGTATAGCGGCCGGCGCTGACCTCCACCGGCGAGCCGAGGGCGTGCGGCACCGCCCACATCCGGGCGATGGCGTCCACAAACGGCTGCGGCGCGCCCGAGACCAGGGCCACGGTGTGGCCGGCGGCCAGGTGCTCGCGCAGGCGGGCCAGCACGGCTGGGCGGGCGCTGGGCGCCGCGGCCTGGCGGGCCACCCATTCGGCCATCGCCGCCACCTCCGCCTCGGTATCGCCCCGGAAGTACCAGGTCAGGTCAAGGGTCCAGCGCCGGCGGAAGTCCGCCTCGCTCAGCAGCCCCAGGGCGCGCGGGAGCAGCAATGGATAGTGCAGGGCCAGGAAGGCCAGGTGCGCCAGCCGACGTTCGCCGCGCCCGCCCCGGTAGGCCATCAGGCCTTGCCAGAGATTGTCCGTGGTCAGCGTGCCGTCGATATCGAACAGAGCTGCCTGCATCACCACTCCCTCCGCCCGCAGCCCCGCCCGGCGCGGCGCCGGCGGCAATAGAAAGGCCACCGAGACGCAGAGGCGCAGAGCAAGGCTCTGCGGCTCCGTGTCTCCGTGGCCCTTTCGCCCTGGCCCGAAGACCCGCGGGGACGGGTTGTTACTTCAGCCCGGCCTTTTCCTTATGCTCGCGCACCAGCTCGCGGCGCAGGACCTTGCCCACCGTGGTGCGCGGCAGGGCCTCCCGCACCTCGAAGTGCTTGGGCACCTTGTAACCGGTGAGCTCCTTCTTGCAGAAGGCGCGCAATTCTTCCTCGGTGGCGGATTGGCCGGGCTTGAACACCACCCAGGCCTTGACGGCCTCGCCGGACTGGGCGTCCGGCACGCCGGCCACGCCCACCTCCAGGATGGCCGGATGCTTGATCAGCACTTCTTCCACGTCGCGCGGCCAGACCTGGAAGCCGCCCGGCTTGATCAGCTCCTTCTTGCGGTCCACGATGAAGAAGTAGCCATCCACGTCCATCTTGGCGATGTCGCCCGTGAATAACCACGGCCCGCCGCCGTCCTTGAGGTCGCGCAGGGTGTTGGCGGTCTCGGTGGGCATGTTCCAGTAACCCTTGAAGACCTGCGGCCCGCGGATGATCAACTCGCCTTCCTCGCCCTGCGGCACTTCGGTCACGCCGTCCTCCAGCGAGACCAGCTTGCTCTCCGTGTCCGAGATCGGCATGCCGATGGAGCCGGCCTTGTTGACGCCCATAAGCGGGTTGCCGTGGGTGGCCGTGGGCGCCTCCGAGAGGCCGAAGGCCTCGATCAGCTTGCCGCCCGACAGCTTCTCAAAGGTCTGCTTGGTCTCCAGCAGCAGCGGCGCCGAGCCGGAGACGCAGTAGCGGATGGAGCCCAGGCTCACCTTGCCGGATTTGACGTCGGCGTGATTGTTGAGGGCGTTATACATGGCCGGCACGCCGGGGAAGAACGTGGGCTGGTACTTGGTGATGTTCTCCAGGACGTCCTTGAGGTCGCGCGGGTTGGGCACCATGATCAGGGCCGAGCCCATGTGGATGCTGAGCAGCATGCCGCCCACCATGCCGTAGACGTGGAAGAGCGGGATGGCCATCAGCGTGCGCTCGCCGCCCTCCCGGAACGGGTGTACCCAGGCCCCGATCTGGAGCATGTTGGCGACCAAATTGCTGTGGGTGGCCATCGCGGCCTTGGAGAGGCCGGTGGTGCCGCCCGAGTACTGGAAGAGGGCTAGGTCTGTGCTGGCGATGGCCACCTTCGGGCGGTCGGCCGGCGAATACTTGGCCAGCAGGTCCTTCATCCAGACGTCGCCGGGCGCCAGCTCCACGCGGTGGCCGTCCTTTTTCTCCTTGGCCAGCGTGAAGAGCAGGGCCAGCATCGGCGGCAGCTGCTCTTTGATATTGGTGACGATCAGGGTCTTGAGCTTGGTCTTGGCCTGGACTTCCTTGATGCGGCCATAG
>JAEURL010000655.1 GCA_016789165.1 Anaerolineales bacterium
CCTGGCCGCGCAGGAAGACCTGGCCGCGCGAGGGCTTGAGCGCGCCGCTCAGCAGGTTGAACAACGTGGTCTTGCCGGCGCCGTTGGGGCCGATGATGGAGTGCAGGTGGCCGGCCTGGATTTTCAGGTGGACGCCTTCGACGGCCTTCAGGCCCCCGAAATGGCGGGCCAGGTCGCGGGTCTCGAGGATGTAGGTGGGATCGGCCATCTGGCTCCTGCCGGCCGGCGAGAAGTTACGAGTTTACTGCGATTCCGCGCCGATGTCGCGCACCAGCACCAGGGCCTCGCCCTCGCAGACCGTCCGGCCCTGGCCGTCCACGCAGACGGTCCGCACATTGACCAGGTCTTTGTCCGGCCGCAGCCGGATCACTTCGACGCTGGCCGTCAACGGCTCGCCGGCCCGCGCCGGCTGGTGGAAGGTCAGGCGCTGCTTGAGCCAGTTGGTGCCGCGCCCCGGCAGCTGGGTGCCGAGCAGGCACGAGAACAGCCCGCCGATCAGGGGCTCCGGCACGCCGCTGGTCTCGGCCGGCTGGCCGGCCAAGGCGGCGTAGGCGGCCAGGTCCGCGGCCGTGAAGGCGCGGCGCAGCTCGGCGCGCTGGCCCAGGCGCAGGCCCTTCAGCGCCGGGGCCGGCTCGCCCAACTCCAGGCTGGCCAGGCCCTCCGCCGCCGGCTGCCCGTCCGGCCGCGTGATCAGCACCGCCACCTGGCGCCGCGGCCCCTCGCTGGCCTGGAGCGTCAGCCGGAAGGTGAGCGGCTCGCCGGCGTAGGCCGGGTTGGGAAAACGCAGCTGCTGTTCGAGCTGGGCGGCGCCCGGAAAGGCCGCCTGCAGCAGGCCGCGCAGGATCGTGTACAGCAGCATGCCGTGGCTGACGGTGCGCCCGAAGTGCGTGCGCGCCGCGAAGGCCGGGTCGACGTGAATGGGGTTGTCGTCGCCGCTGACGGCCGCGAAACGGTCAAAATCCGCCTGCGTCAGGGTGCGCGTGGCGGTGACGGTCTCGCCGATTGTCAGCAGGGTGAGCGCGGCCATAGTGGATGGTGAGCCAGTCTAGGGTAGCGGCCGGCCGTTACAGCAAGGTTACAGATCAGGCCGGCCGGGCCTCCAAAAAGCGCTGCAGGCCCCGGCGGGCCTCAGGTGTGGCGAGCTGCGCCAGGAATTGCGCGCGTTCGGCCTCCAGGCGCTCGGCCAGGCCCGCCCCGCGCAGGAGCAGCCGGGCCCGGCGCAGACTGCCGGGCGCCAGGCCGGCCAGCCGCCGGGCCGCCGCCCGGGCCTCCGCCGCCAGGTCGGCGGCCGGCACGCAGCGCTCGGCCAGGCCCCAGGCCACGGCGTGCTCGGCCGTGATGGCCTGATCCAGCAACAGGGCGGCGGCCGCGCGGCGCGGGCCGATCACGGCCGGCAGCATGGCCGTCCAGCCGCCGTCCGGGCTGAAGCCGACCGTGGCGTAGTAGGGCGTGAAGGTGCCGGCCGGCGCCACCAGCACCAGGTCGGCGGCCAGCACCAGGCCCAGCGCGCCGCCCGTCACCTGGCCGTGCACGGCGGCCACGCTCGGAATTGGCAGGTCCGCTAAGGCCAGGATGGCCTCGTTCAGCAGGCCGACCAGCTCGTGGGCGTAGCCGGCCAGGTCCGCCTGGTGGTCCTGAAAACCGCGCAGGTCCCCGCCGGTGGAGAAGGAGCGGCCCTCGGCCTGCAGGATCAGGGCGCGCGCCTCCGGGCGGGCGCGGACGGCGGCCAGCGCCGCCAATAGGTCGCGCAGGAGCTCCGGCACCAGGCTGTTGTGGCGGGCCGGCCGGGCCAGGGTCAGCGCCGCCAGGGGCGGCTCGAACTCAAGCCGGACCAGCGCCATACTGGGCCTTCAGCTCGCCGCGCATGATCTTGCCGAGCGTGTTGCGCGGCAGAGCTTCGACGAAGACCACGGACTTGGGGAGCTTGTAGCCGGCCAATTGGCCCGCGCACCACTCCAGCAGCGCCGCGCCGGTGACGGCCGCCTCGGGTTTGAGCGCCACGATGGCGCGGCCGACCTCGTTCCACTTGGGGTCCGGCACGCCGATCACGCACACTTCGCGCACGGCCGGGTGCGCGCCGAGCACGGCCTCGATCTCGGCCGGATAGACGTTGAGGCCGCCGCTCTTGAACATCTCCTTGAGCCGGCCGGCCACGAACGTGAAGCCCTCCGGGGTGCGCGTCACCAGGTCGCCGGTGTGGAACCAGCCGTCGGCCGTGAAGGCTTCGGCCGTGGCCTCCGGGCGGTTCCAGTAGCCGGCGAAGACGTTGGGGCCGCGCAGCTGCAGCTCGCCGGCTTCGCCAGGCGGCACCGGGTCGCCCTCGGGCGTGCGCACGCGCGCCGGCGTGAAGAAGGCCGGCTTGCCGATGAAGCCGAGCTGGGCCGTGGCCGGGACGAAGTCCTCCGGCTCGGTCATGGCGGCGGTGGGCGCCGTCTCGGTCAGGCCGTAACCGCCGCCGAAGGGCAGGCCGCGCTCGCGGAAGGCGCGCACCACCTCCAGCGGGCAGCGGTCCCCGCCGTTATAGAAGGCGCGCACGCTGCTCAGGTCGGCGGTCTGGAAGCGCGGCGCGGCCAGCAGCAGCTGCCAGATGGCCGGCACGCCCATGACGATCTGCGGGCGTTCGGCCTCGATCAGGCGCAGGGCCGCCTCGGGCTCGAACTTGCGCGGCAGCACCACGCGCCCGCCCAGCATCAGGGTGGGCAGCGTGAACAGGCCCAGCCCGCCGACATGGACCAGCGGGAGCAGGGTCAGGGTGGTGTCGTCGGCGGTCAGCCGCAGGGCCACCACGTCATTCATGGCGTTCCAGAACTGATTGGCGTGGGTGAGCACCGCGCCCTTGGGCTTGCCGGTGGTGCCGGAGGTGTAGACGATGAGCAGGGGCTGATCCCAGGGCAGGGGTTCAGCCGGCTCGCCGGCGGGCTGGTCCGCGATCAGGCCGGCGTAGGTGCCGCAGCCGGCCGGCGGCTCGCCCTCCAGCACAAAGACGCCCTCCAGCGCCGCGCCGGCGCGCAGGGCCGGGATCAGGGCCGCCTGCTCCGCGCCGATGAAGAGCAGGCGCGCGCCGCTGTCCTGCAGCTGGTAGACCACTTCCGGCGCGGTCAGCCGGTAGTTGAGCGAGACCACCACCAAGCCCAGTTTGCCGGCCCCGAACAGCAGGGTCAGGAATTCCGGGTAGTTCATGGCCAGCACCCCGATCCGGTCGCCGGCCCGCAGGCCGCGCGCCCGCAGGGCGTGGGCCACCTGGTTGACCTCGCGGTTCAGGTCGCCGTAGGTGTAGGTCCGCCCCGGGGCGACCAGGGCGACGCGCTGGGGGTGCAATTCTGCGTGTTGGGTGAGCCAGAAGCCGATGCCGTACATGGGTGGAGGGGGAGGCGTGAGGCGGGGCGAGGCCCCGCCGCGGTGGGCGCCGGCCGGGGCGCACCCCCTTTGACGGAGGCGCGCCCCGGCCGGCAGGGACGATTACTGGCAGCGATCAGGCGCCGTGCAGGGCGGCGCGGTGTCTTCGGCGGAGACTTCTCCGACCAGCTCGAAGAACTTCTCCTCCGGGTCAGTGACGTTGGTCAGCTTGACCACGTACATCGGGGCCAGGGC
>JAEURL010000709.1 GCA_016789165.1 Anaerolineales bacterium
CCTGGCCGACCTGGGCAGCCCGGCCTCGCTCTCGGGGCTGTGGTGGCAGGAGGATCTGGGCGCGGCCCAGGCCGCCTTCTACCTGGACGCCATCACCCTAGTCGCGACCAGCGGCACCCCGGCCCCCACCGCGGTCCCGGGCGCCGGCCCGGCCCTGAGCGTGAACACCGGCCTCAGCCGGCACACCATCAGCCCCCTGATCTACGGCATGAACTACGCGCCGGCCGCGCTGCTGACGGAATTGGATCTGCCCGTCAACCGCTGGGGCGGCAACTCCACCACTCGTTACAACTGGCAGAACGACACCTACAACACCGCCAGCGATTGGTACTTCCAGAACATCCCCAATCCGGACCCCGGCACCCTGCCGAACGGCTCGGCTGCGGACCAGTTCATCGACGACAACCGGGCGGCCGGCGCCGAGTCGATCATCACCGTGCCCTTGATCGGCTGGGTGGCCAAGCGCCGGCCGCCCAACGGCACCCATCCCTATGACTGCGGCTTCAGCGTCGCCAAGTATGGGGCTCAGCAGTCCACCGACGCGCAGTGGGACCCCGACTGCGGCAACGGCCGATATCCGAACGGCAGCGCGATCACGGGCAACGATCCGGCCGATACCAGCCTGGCCGTCGGCCCGAGTTTCGTGGCCGGCTGGGTGAACCACCTCCAGGCCCGTTACGGCGCCGCGGCCGCCGGCGGCGTGCGCCTGTACGCGCTGGACAACGAGCCCATGCTCTGGAACAGCACCCACCGCGACGTGCACCCGCAGGCCGTCACCTACACCGAATTGCGCGACCGCACCTACCAGTACGCGGCCGCCCTGAAGGCCGCCGACCCGACGGCGCAGACCCTGGGCCCGGTGCTGTGGGGCTGGTGCGCCTACCTGTATTCGGCCGCCGATGGCTGCGGCCCCGGCGCCGACTACGCCGCGCACGGCAACACGCCGTTCGTGGCCTGGTACCTGGCCCAGATGCAGGCGTACCAGCAGGCCAACGGCGTCCGGCTGGTGGATTACCTCGACCTGCACTATTACCCGCAGGCGGACGGTGTTTCGCTTTCGTCGGCCGGCGGCGCCGCCACCCAGGCCCTCCGTCTGCGCTCCACCCGCGGCCTGTGGGACCCGGCCTATATCGACGAAAGCTGGATCTCGGACACCGAGCCGGGCGGCGTGGCCGTGCGCCTGATCCCGCGCATGCGGGAATGGGTCAACGCCCAATATCCCGGCACCCGGCTGGCCATCACCGAATACAACTGGGGCGGGCTGGAAAGCCTCAACGGCGCGCTGGCCCAGGCCGACGTGCTCGGGATCTTCGGGCGCGAGGGCCTGGACCTGGCCACGCTCTGGGCGCCGCCCGAGCCGGCCCAGCCGGGCGCCTTCGCCTTCCGGATATTCCGGAACTATGACGGCCTGGGCGGCCGCTTCGGCGACATTGGCGTCAGCGCGCAGAGCCAGGACCAGGGCGCGCTGGCCGTCTACGCCGCCCAACGCGCCTCAGATAACGCCCTGACCGTGCTGGTCATCAACAAGACCGGCGGCGCGCTCACCAGCACGCTCAGCCTGGCCGGCTTCACGCCGGCGCCGGCCGCGGCCGTCTACCGCTACAGCGCCGGCAACCTGAACGCCATCGTCCGCCAGGCAGACCAGGCGGTCAGCGCCGCCGGCTTCACGGCCGTCTACCCGGCCAACTCGCTGACGCTGGTGGTCCTGCCGCCCGGTGTGCCGCTGGACAAACGGGTGTACCTGCCGCAGGTCCGCCGATAATGTAAAATTCGGCTCGTCACGGACCTCACCCACCACAGGGAGACCCCTATGCTCGTCAGCGAACGCATGTCGCATCCCGTCATCAGCATCGCCCCGGACCTGCCCATCATGGAGGCCCTCAACCTGATCAAGCGCGAGCGCATCCGGCGCACGCCGGTGGTCGAGCACGGCAAGCTGGTCGGGATTGTGTCCGAGAAGGACCTGCTGCACGCCACCCCGTCCGAGGCCACCACCCTGAGCGTCTGGGAGCTGAACTACCTGCTCAGCAAGATCCAGGTCAAGGACGTGATGACCAAGAAGGTCATCACCGTCGCGGCCGACACCCCGATCGAGGAGGCCGCCCGGCTGATGGCCGACAACAAGATCGGCGGCCTGCCGGTCATGCGCGACGGCAAGGTGGTGGGCATCATCACCGAGACCGACCTGTTCAAGATTTTCCTGGAGATGCTGGGGGCGCGCCAGAAGGCCGTGCGCATCAGCATGCTGATGTCCAACCAGGCCGGCGAGATCGCCAAGCTCAGCCAGGCCATCTTCCAGCGCGGCGGCAACATCATCGCCCTGGGCACCTTCGCCGGCGAGGACCCCTCGAACTCGCTGGTGACGGTGAAGGTGGCCGGCCCCAGCCTGGAGGAGCTGCGCGCCACGGTCGAGCCGCTGGCCCTGCGCCTGACCGATATTCGCGTCTGCTGAAACGTGCTACAATCGCGCCCATGTTCACGTGCCTGCCCCGTTCCGTCCGCCGGCCGCATCACCATCCCCAGGGTGGTTGATTTGGCCTGAGCCGCGAGCGGCGCACTTGTGTTGCACCAACCAGCGCGGGCCCCGGCCCGCGCTTTTGTTTTTTAGGACGGCCTGCTATGAAGACCAAGATTGCCACCGTCAAAGGCGCCCGTGATTTCTACCCGGAGCAGATGGCCCTGCGCAGCTGGCTGTACGCCAACATGCGCGCCGCCGCCCAGGCCTTCGGCTACCAGGAGTACGACGGCCCCTTCCTGGAGACCCTGGACCTGTACGCGGCCAAATCCGGCGAGGAGCTGGTGAAGGAGCAGGCCTTCGTGTTCAACGACCGGGGCGGCGACCAGATCACGCTGCGCCCCGAGCTGACGCCTTCCCTGGCCCGCATGGTGGCCGCCCGCCAGGGCCAGCTGCCGCGGCCGATCCGCTGGTGGAGCTTCGGCCCGTTCTGGCGCTACGAGCGCCCGCAGAAGGGCCGCTCGCGCGAGTTCTTCCAGTGGAATGTGGACCTGCTGGGCGTGGACAGCCCGGCCGCCGACGCCGAGCTGGCCGGCGTGATGGCGGCCTTCTTCCGCAACATCGGCTTTGGGCCGGCCGAGATCAAGATCCAGTTCAACAACCGCCGGCTGATGGACAGCGAGATCGCGGCCCTCGGGTTGACGGAGCAGAAGAAGGACGTCTTCCGGCTGATCGACCGGCGCGACAAGCTGAGCGCCGAAGCCTGGGACAAGTATGCGGCCGACCTGGGGGTGACGGCCGAGCAACTGGCCGGCTTGAAGGCCATGCTGGCCAACCGCGAGCTGTGGCGCCAGTCTGAGGAGTGCCAGGCCTTCCTGACGGCCGCCGCCGCGCTGGGCATCGCCGACTTCCTGGAGTATGACCCGACCGTCATCCGCGGCCTGGATTACTACACCGGCACCGTCTTCGAGGCCCGTGACCGGGAGGGCGAGTTCCGGGCCATCCTGGGCGGCGGCCGGTACGACAACCTGGTGGGTGACGTCGGCGGCGACCGGCTGCCGGGCGTGGGCTTCGCCATGGGCGACGTGGTCATCGGCCTGGTGGCGCAGAAGTACGGCAAGGTCGGCGCCCTGCGGACCTCGCCCAGCGATGTCCTGGTGACCGTCTTCAACGCCGAGACCCTGCCCCAGTCACTGCAGCTGGCGGCCGAGCTGCGGGCCGCCGGCCTGCGGGCGGAGTGGTATCCGGAGCCCGTCAAGCTGGACCGGCAGCTGAAGTACGCCGACGCCACCGGCGTGCGCTTCGCGGCCATCTTGGGGCCGGACGAGCTGGCCCAGGGCCTGGTTATGTTGAAAGACCTGGCCAATCGCACGCAGACGCCCGTGGTGCGCCAGCAGTTGGCGGGCTTGATCCAGGAAAAGGGTAGACAATAAACTCAAGTCGGCCGGCCGAGGCGAAGGGCTGAGCGCCTGCGGTCAGTGATTCCGTGGCCGCAAAGTATGATAAAATCTCGCCCGCGTCGCCGGGGGAACTCAGGTGGCGCACATGGTGGCTGTAGCTCAATGGCAGAGCACTGGACTGTGGCTCCAGGTGTTGCGGGTTCAAGCCCCGTCAGCCACCCACTTGCTTGGCAACAGCTGTTTCGGTGACCGACGGCGGTCTTCAGGGGGTGGCCGCTCCCCGGCCCGGGCTGTCCAACACAGGCCCTGGTAGCTCAATTGGATAGAGCGCTTGACTTCGGATCAAGTGGCTGTGGGTTCAAGTCCTGCCCAGGGCACTCATCTGGCACGTTCTCCGTAGCACGATCGCACACTCTCAGATCGGTTACCCACCGCACAAGCTGATGGTGCTGGCCTTCCGCCAGTCTCGGAAGCTGGACCACAATGCGCCGCTCGCGCGATTTGCTGTTTAACGACGACACCCTGCGGCTGGAGCTGCTGCTCACGCCGCTCAACCGTCTGGGGGTGTCTATCGAGACGGCTTATTTTGCCGAGGCCATCCGGGCGGCCCGGGAGGACCTGCGCCGGCTGCGCATCACCCAGCTTCAGCCGTACTTCTATCTCTCCACCGGCTATGGCACCGTGGCCGGCACGGCCAGCATCGCCCTCGGGTTTTATGACTGCAACGAGCTGCTGCGGGGGTTGAACCTGGAGCTGCGCGGCTTCCAATATTCCCACGACGACATTGTCAACCTGGTGCGCCACGAGCTGGGCCACGCCTTCGCCTACGCCTACAAGCTCTACACCCGCAAGGATTTCCGGCGCGTCTTCAACGTCAAGGGGAATTACTTCTTAACCTACCCGGTCACCGACCGCTACCTGCAGCGCGTCAACCCCTGGAGCCGGGACTTCGTCAATCCGTCCGGCGACCACTACGCCCAGAAGCATCCGGACGAGGACTTCGCCGAAACCTTCACGGTCCTGCTCCAGCCTGGCTACGACTGGGAGCGCGAGTACCGCAACTATCCGGGCGCGCTGCGCAAGCTGCGTTTTGTTTCCGATCTGTTGCAGGAGCTGGGCAATACGTCGCCCGTCATCGACCAGGCCCCCTACCCCTTCGAGCCGCTCGAGTCGTTCAAGATCACGCTGGCGCAGTTCTTCAAGCTGCGCAGCACCCGCCTCTCCCGGCGTCAGGCCACGGGCTTTATCGATCCGGACCTGCTGGACCTGTTCTGGCGCCCGCCGCCGGTGCTGCGCGGCAGCCGGAAGCGCGAGCGCGATTACGTCCACGCCGACAACTTCATCCGCAAGCACAAGCGCGCCATCGTGACCCAGGTCAGCCGCTGGACCGGGGTGGACGAGCGGGTCGTGCGCGACCTGCTCGACAAGTGCAGCGCGCGTTCCCACGTGCTGGATTTGTGGGTCCGCAAGGACAAGCGCGAAAGCAAGCTCGTGGAGCTGACGTCGTTCGTGTCCTATCGCTGCGCGCTGTACGCGCTGAACGACAGCTACATGAACGGCCGCAGATAGGCCGGCCCCGCCCGTTCAGGCCCGCGCCTTTTCCCCCGCCAGTTCGGCATATACCGTCAGCATCCGCTCGGCGATCAGCCGCCAGCTGTAGCTCTGGGCGTACTCGGCCGCCTGCCCCCCCATGCGCGCCCGCAGCAGCGGGTCCGTGATGATGGTACAGATCCGGTCGGCCAGGGCGGCCGGGTCCCGGTCTGGCACGTGAAAACCGGTCTCGCCATCCTTCACCAGGAAGGCCAGCCCGCCTACCTCGGAGGCGATGACGGGCGTGCCGCAGGCCATGGCCTCCAGCGCCACCATGCCGAACGACTCGTAGTGCGAGGGCATCACCACCGCGTCGGCGGCGGCGTAGTAGTCCGGCAGGGTGTCCTGGTCCTGCTTACCCAGGAAGGTCACCATGCCCTCCAGGTCCAGCTCGTCGCGCAAAGTCTTAATGCGCGCCATCTCGGCGTTGCGGGCGGCCGGGTCGTCCGGGTCGCCGCCGATGATCGACAGCGCCAACTGGTTGCACTGGCAGACGCCGCGGTCGCGCAGCTGCGCCAGGGCGCGCAGCAGCGTCTCCAGCCCCTTGAGCGGCTCGATCCGGCCGACGAAGACCAGCAAGATCCGGCCCGGGTCCACCCCGATGCGGGCCTTGGCCTCGTCGGCGCGGCGCGGGTAGAACAGGCCGGTGTCCACGCCGGGCGGGATGACGGCCACGCGGTCCACCGGGGCACGATAGAGCCACTGGATCTGGGCTCGCTCGGCCGGCGTGGCCGCGATCACGCGGTCGGCCGACCGCATCAGCTCGGTCTCGGTCTGCACCCGCAGATCGCTTTCGCGCTCGCCGTCGGTCTGGGCGATGCGGTTCTTCATGCGCCCCAGGGTGTGGAACATCAGCGCGAACGGGGTGCCCCAGACCTCGCGCAGGCTGGCGGCCGCCGCCCCGGACAGCCAGTAGTGGGCGTGCAGCACGTCGTAATGGACGCCGTGGTCGCGGGCAAACTCACGCACGCCGCCGACAAACTCCCCGACGTGGCGGTACAGGGTCTCCTTGGGCAGGGGCACCTCCGGGCCGGCCGGCACATGGATGACCCGGTTGCCGTAGCCCAGGTCTTCCTTCACGTGCGGCTGGTGCTCGTCCTGGGAGCGGGTGAAGACGTCCACGGCCAGGCCGCGCCGGCCCAGCTCGCGCGTCAGGTCCCGGACGTAGACGTTCATGCCGCCGGTGTCTTTGCCGCCCAGTGTGGCCAGCGGGCAGGTGTGGAGGGAGAGCATGGCGATGCGCATGGGAAAGATTATATCCACGAAACGTGATAAATCGGTTTGCCCAACCGTCCTGGCCGTGCTACACTCCGTCACGGCCCGCTCCTATACTGGCGATCTCGTTCGGCCGGTGCGCCGCCGGAGCGGCGGCGTTTAAGGGGCCTGGTGTGGCATGCCTGAGAAAATCCTAATTGTCGACGACGATCTCGATACCCTGAAACTGGTCGGGTTGATCCTGCAGCGGCACGGCTACCAGATCGTGGCCGCGAACGGCGGCACTCAGGCCCTGGCCAAGGCGGTCACCGAGCGGCCGGATATCATCCTGCTGGACGTGATGATGCCGGACATGGACGGCTATGAGGTCACGCGCCGGCTGCGCGCCGACACCAGCGTGGCCCATATCCCCATCATCATGTTCACGGCCAAGACGCTGCTAGACGACAAAGTGGCGGGCTTTGAGGCCGGCGCCGACGACTACCTCACCAAACCCACCCACCCGGCCGAGCTGGTGGCTCACGTCAAGGCCCTGCTGGCCCGCTCGGCCGCCAACCGCTCCTTTGTGCCGGCCGAGCACGCCCGGGTGGTCGGCTTTATCGGCGCCAAGGGCGGGGTGGGCACCACCACGGTGGCCATCAACGTGGCCGCCGCCCTGGCTCAAACCGGGCAGGAGACCATCCTGGCCGATATCCGGCCCGGCAACGGCTCGGCCGGCCTGATGCTGGGCATCGCCCAGGGCAACAGCCTGGCCGCCCTGGCCACCAAACCGGTGGGCGACCTCAACCAGCGGGCCGTCAACGGCCAGCTGGTCTCGCACGCCAGCGGCATCCGCATCCTGCAGTCCGCGCCCATCCCCAAGGAGGCGGCGCTGGTCAACAACGTGGCCCAGATCGAGGCCATCGTCAAGATCCTGACCGGTATGTGCAAGCTGCTGCTGCTGGACCTGGGCACCGGCGTCACCGACGCCGCCCGCCGGGTCATGCCGCTGTGCGACCATTTTGTGGCCGTCACCGACCAGACGCGCGTGTCCTTGCTGCAGACCAAGGCCCTGATCGGCGATATCGTCTCGCTGGGCCTGGCGGCGGCCAAGGTGGACGTGGTGGCCGTCAACCGCGCGCCGGCCAGCAATCAGCTGTCCTGGTCGATGGCCGAGCAGATCGTCGGCCAGAAGGTGGCCGTGGTGATCTCACCGTCTCCGGAGCTGGCCTACCAGGCCTCGGACGTGGGCACCCCGCTGATCCTGCTGCGCCCGGATTCGCTGCCGGCCGACCAGTTCCGCAACCTGTCTAACCAATTGCTGCAGAAAGTC
>JAEURL010000004.1 GCA_016789165.1 Anaerolineales bacterium
CGTGTTGTAGGCGGCCGTGGTGACGTGGAATCCAGCCGGCACCGGCAGGCCGGCGTCTGCGAGCCGGGCGAGGGAAGCGCCTTTGCCGCCGACCACGGCGAGCGTAGCCCGCTTGTCGTTCAGAGCCAGCACATACTCAGCGGTCATGGTGGGCCTCCGGCTCGGACAGGGTTGCATTTTGGGTGACCGAGATCAGTGTCAGGTTCAAATCCCACAACTGGTTGAGCAAACCGCGCAGGGCGGCCTGGTCTGCCACCGGGCCCGCCAGGGTCGTGAGCGGGACCGGCCCGCCCTCCTGGGCGACCGATACGTCCAGGCCCGCGAAGCGGTCTGACCAGCGCGCATCCAGGTCCCCCCGGACTACGATCACATAGCGGGTGGTTTCCGGCGCGGGGGCTGCGGCGTGAGGCCGAGACGGCATGGCGGCTGGCTCCGGCGGCGCCGGGATTGTCGACGCCGCCTGTCTCAGGCATACACCCGAGCCGGTATGGGCGGCTACTGACGAAAGTATGGTCCTGGAACGGAGCGGGGTTATGACTCGGCCAGCAGCCCCAAGTCGCGGGCGCGGGCCACGGCCTGGGTGCGGCTGTGCACGCCGAGCTTGCCAAAGAGGGTGTAGGTGTAAAACTTGACGGTGTAGAGCGACAAATACAGCTTCTGGGCGATATCGCGGTTGGAGCCGCCCTCGGCGATCAGGCGCAGGATGCTCAGTTCACGCTCGCTCAGCGGTTCCACCAGCATCATGGCCGGCTGACTGGTTGGCGGCGGTGCCGGCGGGTGAGGTGTCCCGAAAGCGGTCAGCAGGCGGCTGCGATAAGCGGCCAGGCCGGCCGGCTCGGCGGCCGGCCCGTGCGTGAGCAGGGCGCGCAGCGGAGCCCCTTCGTCGACGAAGGTGCGGACCAGGCCCTCCGGTTCGGCCTGCGCCAGGGCGCGCTGCAGCGCCGCCTGGGCCGCGGCTGTCTGGCCAAGGGCGGCGTACGCCTGGGCCTGCAGCACCAGGGCCTCCACCAGGCGCAAACTCCGGCCCTGTTGTTCGGCGAGCGCGGCGATAGGCGCCAGCGTCTGCAGCGCGGCCTCCGGCTGCCCGCGCTGCAGGTCAAGCCGCGCCCCCACCAACTGTTGCAGCTCACGCAGATAGGCCAGCGAGAGGATGGCCTCTGAATCGGTGGAGCCGGCCCCCGGCCCGACGGCCGCCGCCCAGTGCCGCTCCGCCTCCCGGATCTGGCCGCGCTCCAGCGCCAGCCGGACTTCGGCCAGTGCGACCAGGGCGTTGTCGTAGCGGGTTTCGGTGGCGCGGGCCAGCGCGGCGGCGGCGCTTACGGCGGCGTCCGCTCCGCCGGCATCGCCCAGCGCTTGCTTGACCCGCGCCAGCAGCAAATGTCCGGTGAGGGCCCAGGCCGGCAACAACTCCTCCAGCAGCTCAATGCCCTCGGCGGCCTGCTCGCCGGCGGTGGCCAGGTCATTCCACTCGTAGGCCAGCTCGCCCAGGTGAATGAGCGCCCGCCCGGCCACCGGCCAGGGCCGCCCGGCGGCGTCCCGGCTGACCGCCAGTGACTCCTGATAGAACGCGTGCGCGTGCCGCAGGCGCCCGAGCATGAAGTGCAGCGTGCCGAGCCGGCGCAGCGAGGCGGCGGCGCCCAGCCGGTCCCCCAGGCGCTGGCTGGCCAACACATCCGCTTCCAGCCGCTCGCAGCCACCGGCCAGATCGCCGGCCAGGAAGAGCACGGTGCTGAGCGTCCGGTTGACCAGTCCGCGCAGTGGGCTGGTCTCCGGCAAGGCCTGGGCCGCGCTCTCGCACAGCGCCCGGCCGCCGGCCAGGTCGCCGTGCATGATGGCCGCGATGCCGCGCAGGGCGCTGATCTCGCCGCGCCAATGGCCGGGCGGATCCAGGTCGGCGGCCTGCTGGAGCAAAGCCTCCACGCCGGTGAGCGTGCGCGCCTCCAGCAGCTCACCCAGGGCCGTATACAGACAGAGCCCCGGCCGGCGGCGGCGGACCTCGTCTGGCAGCGCCTTCAGCCAGCCGGCCCAGGTGGCGATTTCGCCGGCGCGCCAGGCGTCCGGAATGGCCTGTTCGATGAGATCGGCCGCCCCGTCCACGTCGCCGGCCGCCAGCGCGTGGCGCACGGCTTCGACCGCCAGGCCGTGCTGGCCGCACCAGACGGCGGCGCGGCGATGCAGGACCGGCGGCAGGCTTGGATCGGCCTGACGCAGGCGGAAGTTAAGCAATTCGGCAAACAGCGGGTGATAGCGATACCACTCCTGGCCGTCGTCCAGCCCGGTGATGAACAGGTTGGCGCGCTCCAGCTGGCGCAGACGGTTGGCCGCGGCCGGGCCGTCGGTGCCTGGCTCAGCCAGCACGGCCGCGCACAGCGGACCGCTGAGCCGCTCCAGGATGGCGGTGCGGAGCAGAAAATCGTGCAGCTCGGGCGGCAGGCGTCCGAGCACTTCTTCCATCAGGTAATCCAGCACGTGGCGGTGCGTCCCGGTGAAGGCCTGGATGAAGGCCTCGGCCCGCGCGGCGTCGCGCCCGCGCAAGGAGGCGCCCGCCATTTGCAGCCCGGCGGCCCAGCCCTCGGTGCGCGCCAGCAGGGCCGCCAAAGGGCCGGCCGCCAGCTCGCCGCCCGTGATGTGGCGGAGCAGCGCCTCCGCCTCGGCGATGGTGAAGCACAAGTCCGTCTGGCGCACCTCCGTGAGCTGCCCGCGGGCGCGCAGCCGCGCAATGGGCAGGGGCGGGTCGGCGCGAGTGCCGAGCGCCACATGCAGAGCGGGCGGCTGGTGCTCGATAAGGAAGGTGACCGCGGTGTGGACGGGCTGCGCCTCGATCAGGTGGTAGTCGTCCAGGACGAGCAGGCCGTCTTGGGGCAGGGCCGCCAGCTCGTTGAGCAGCGGCGCGAGCAGGGTCGCCACGGGCAGGGTGGGCTGAGCGCGCAGGGCGGCCAGGGTTTCGGCGCCCAAGTCAACTTGGATCTGCCGCAGGGCTTCGATCAGGTAGGCCAGGCAGCGGGCCGGGTCGTTGTCGTCGCGATCCAGGGTCAACCAGGCCAGCGGCCGGCCGCTGGCCGCCGCCCATTCGGCCAACAGCGTGGTTTTGCCATAGCCGGCCGGCGCGGAGACGAGCGTCACCGGCCGGGCCAGGCCGGCCTCCAGCTGGGCGAGCAGGCGCGGCCGGGTCAGCCGGCCGACGGGCGGCCGGGGCGGCTGCAGCTTGGCGGTCAGCAAGGGCATGGACATGGGCACCCGCCGTCGGTCAGCGCGCGCTTAACGGCCTCACGGCGCCTTCCAGTTGACCATGACGAGGCCGGCCAGGCAAACCCCGATGCCGATGATATTGACGGCCGAGACCTTCTCGTGAAACAGCCACAGCCCCAGCGGGATCAGCAGCAGGGTGGCGGCGATGTTGACGATCAGAGCCGCCAGGCTGACGTTCCAGCCGCTCCGGTAGACCAGCAGGAAACCCAGCTCCAGGCCGACCAAGGCGATGGCCAGGGCCACGCTGGCCCAATTCAGCCGGCGCAGTTCGGCGGCCAATCCGCCCTGCAGGGGATAGGCGACCAGCAGCACCAGCCCGCCCAGGAGCAGGGAGGCCAGGTAGGTGATGCTGATCGAGACCATCGGGTTGGCGCCGGCCGGGATGAACTTCTGGATCAGGTGGTAGGCCACGGAGGCCAGGATCGCCAGGGTGATCGAAAAGTAATACACAGGGGTGTCCTTGTCAGGCCGCGTCGGCCAGCCGGGGCCGAGCGCGTTCGATGAGGGCGGTGAAATCGGCGCGGGCCGGCAGGGTGCCCAGGGCCAGTCCGGCGCCGGCCAGCCGGCCGGCGCAGAAGGCATCGGCTACCGCGGCCGGCGCGAAGCGCACCAGCAGGCTGGCCTGCAAGCCGAGCGCCAGCGCCTCCACCAATTGGCGGGCGCGGCTCTCCAACGCCTCCGGCTGGCGCAGCTCGGCCAGCACGCGCTCGACATGTTGATCGTAGCGGCGGTCGCTGCCGCGCGCCGCCCGCAGTTCGGTGAGCATGGGCTCTAGGGCGGCCGGCTCGCGGCTCAGGACGCGCAGCACGTCCAGGCATTGGATGTTGCCGGAGCCCTCCCAGATGGCGTTGACGGGCACGTCCCGGTACAGCCGGGCCAGCGGCCCCTCCTCCACGTAGCCGTTTCCGCCCAGGCACTCCATGGCCTCCGCGACGCCGGCGATGGCGCGTTTGGTGATCCAGTACTTGCCGACGGCCACGGCCGCGCGCGCGAAGTGCCGGGCGGTTTCGTCGTGGAGGGCGTCGTCGAAGGCGCGGGCCAGCCGCAAGGCCAGGGCGGTGGCGGCCTCCGATTCCAGGCACAAGTCGGCCAGCACGTTCTGCATCAGCGGCTGCTCGCTCAAGCGCCGGCCGAAGGCCGCGCGGTAGTGGGCGTGGTGCACGGCTTCGGCCACGGCCCGCCGCAGGCTGGCGGCCGAACCCAGGGCGCAATCCAGGCGGGTGTGACGCACCATCTCCAGGATGTTGGCCACGCCGCGGCCCTCCTCGCCGATCAGCTGGGCCCAGGCCCCGCGCAGCTCAATCTCGCTGGAGGCATTGGAGCGGTTGCCGACCTTGTCTTTGAGGCGCAGGATGTGCCAGGTGTTGCGCTGTCCGTCCGGCGTCCAACGCGGCAGCAGGAAGCAGGCCAACCCGTCGGGGGCCTGGGCCAGCACCAGAAAAGCGTCGCACATCGGCGCCGAGCAGAACCACTTGTGCCCGGTCAGGGCATAGGCCTCGCCCGGCCCGCGCCGGCCCAGCGGCTCGGCGCGCGTGGTGTTGGCGCGCACGTCGCTGCCGCCCTGCCGCTCGGTCATGGCCATGCCGAAGAGCGCCCCGCGCTTCTGGTGGATGGGCCGGGGGCGCGGGTCATAGACGCGCGAAAAGAGGCGCGGCTCCCACTCGGCGGCTGCGTTGGGCTGCAGGCGCAGGGCCGGCACCACGGCAAAGGTCATGGTCAGCGGGCAGCTGGCGCCCTCTTCGATCTGATGGCGCAGCATCATCAGCGCCGCCCGCGCCACGTGCGCGCCCGGCCGCGGGTCGGCCCACGGGGCGGCGTGGAGGCCGGCCTCCACGCCCAGGCGCATCAGATCGTGCCAGGCGGGGTGATATTCCACCTCGTCAATGCGGTGGCCGAAGCGGTCATGTGTGCGCAGTTCGGGCGTAAAGCGGTTGGCCAGGTCGCCTAGGCGCAGGGTCTCGGCCCGGCCGAGGCGCGCGCCGAAGTCACGGGCCGCGGCCTCGCCCCAGCCGCCGCCCTCACGCGCCAGGGCCTCGCGCAGGGGCTGGTCGTGCTCGAAGAGGTTGTAATTTTCCAGCGGGGGCGGCTGGTTGAAGACGTCGTCGGGGGCGGGGTGGGCGGACGCGGATAGAGCCGGCATGGGTCCCTGCCTTTCTCCACAAGACCGGACCCATTGTCGCACACTCCGCGGTGGGGTGGGCGGCCGGCGTGTTCAGCGGCGGCCCGGCGCTGGGCGGGGCGCCTCGCCGAGCGCCCGCAGGAGATCCGCCAGGCCCACGCCGGCCAGACTCGGGAAGACGGCCTCGGCCGT
>JAEURL010000281.1 GCA_016789165.1 Anaerolineales bacterium
TGCCCTCGCGGCAGGGCGTGCACTTGCCGCACGACTCGTGCTTGAAAAAGCGCGTGGTCTTGAGCGTCACCCAGGCCAGGTCCACGGTCTCGTCCAGGACGATGACCGAGGCCGAGCCGAGCATGGCGCCTTTGGCGGCCACGGACTCGTAATCCAGCGCCATATCCAGGATGGCGTCGTCCACGGGGATGACCACCGAGGAGGCGCCGGCCAGCATGACGGCCTTGACCTTTTTGTCGCCGACGACGCCGCCGCCCAGTTCGAAGATCAGATGGCGCAGGGGCGTGCCCAGCGGCAGCTCGTAGTTGCCGGGCCGGTTGACGCGCCCGGAGAGGCAGAAGACCTTGGGGCCGGGGCTCTTCTCGGTGCCGTACTTCTTGTACTCGGCCGCGCCGTGCTGGAGGATGAAAGGCACGTTGGTGAGCGTCTCGCAGTTGTTGACCACGGTGGGCTTGCCGTACAGGCCCTTGTCGGCCGGGAACGGCGGGCGCAGGCGGGGCTGGCCCAGCCGGCCCTCGATGCTCTCCAGCAGCGCGCTCTCCTCGCCGCAGATGTAGGCGCCGGCGCCCAGGTGGTTGTAGAACTCCACGGAGAAGTTAGAGCCAAACAGGTTCGCGCCCAGGTAGCCGCGCGCGCGCAGCTCGTCCAGGCATTTATCCAGCCAGGCGGCCACGTCCCAGTACTCGCCGCGGATGTAGTTGTAGACGGTGCCGGCCTGGGCGGCGTAGGCGCAGATCAGGGCGCCCTCGATGAACTGGAACGGGTTGCGCTCCATGATCTCCCGGTCCTTGAAGGTGCCGGGCTCGGACTCGTCCGAGTTGACGGTGACGTAGCGCGGGAAGGAGTCCTTGGTCAGGAAGCTCCACTTCACGCCGGCCGGGAAGCCGGCGCCGCCGCGCCCGCGCAGGCCGGAGGCCTTGACCTCGTCGATGACCTGGGCCGGCGTCATGGTGGTGACGGCCTTCTTGAGCGCCTCGAAGCCGCCGTGGGCCAGGTAGACGTCCAGCTGGTGGATGTCGGGGATGTCGCGGTGTCGGAGAAGGATGTGGGCCATAGCGGACCGCTCTACTTGCCTTTCAGCCCGTTCAGGATATCCAGCGCCTGCGCCACCGTCAGCGGCTCCTGGGCGGATTGGCTTTCATAAAAGTGGATGCCGCTGCCGTCCTGGATCTGGAAGACCGGGGCCTTATCGCAGGCGCCCACGCACATGACGTGCTCCACCGTGAACTCGCCGTCGGCGGTGGTGCCCTCCCACTGGACGCCCAGCTTGGCCAGCAGTTCGGCCGCGAAAGCCTCGGCGCCGCGCAGGGCGCAGGGCAGGTCCGTGCAGATCTGCACGCGCCGCTTGCCGGCCGGGTGGTCATGGTAGAGCGAGTAGAAGCCCACCACGCCCGCCACGTCGGTGGCCGCCAGGCCGCACAGCGCCCCCACCTCGGCCATGGCCTCGGCCGAGAGGTAGCCGTACTCCTTCTGCGCCAGGTAGAGCAGCGGCATGACGGCCGAGCGCTTCCACTCCGCCGGATAACGCGCCAGGATGGCGTCGACTTCGGCTTGGTACTTCTCTTTCAGCACGCAGACCTCCCCGCGGCAGGCGCTCAGCGATCCACGTCGCCGAGCACGATATCGATGCTGCCGACGATGGCGACCACGTCGGCGATGTAGTGGTCTTTGCTCATCAAGGACGTGGACTGCAGATTAATGAAGGACGGCGTCCGGAAGTGGACGCGGTGCGGCTTGGGGCCGCCGTTGCCGCGCAGGAAAACGCCCAGCTCGCCGCGCGGCGACTCGGTGGCCACGTACACCTCGCCGGCCGGCGCCGGGAAGCCCTCGGTCCAGAACTTGAAGTGGTGGATGAGCGCTTCCATGCTGACGCCGATCTCGGCCCGCGGCGGCGGCGCCACCTTGCGGTCGGCCGTGATGACCGGGCCGGGGCCGAGCCGCTTGAGCTTGGCCAGCGCCTGGTCGACGAGGCGCAGGGATTGGCGCAGCTCGAGCATGCGCACCCAATAGCGGTCGTACACGTCGCCGGCCGAGCCGAGCGGCACGTCGAACTGGTACTGCTCGTAGCCGCTGTAGGGCATGGCCTTGCGGATGTCCCAGTTGACGCCCGAGCCGCGCAGCGAGCCGCCGGTCAGGCCCATGGCCAGGGCGGTCGGGCCGTCGATCACGCCGATGCCCTTGGTGCGGTCCAGCCAGATTGGGTTGTTCTTGGTCAGCCGCTCGTAATCGTCCAGGCGGGCCGGCAGATAATCCAGGAAAGCGCGCACCGCCTCCTCAAAGCCGGCCGGCACGTCGCGCCACAGGCCGCCCGGCCGCATGAAGGAGGTCATCATGCGCTGGCCGGCGATCAGCTCGAAGATATTCAGGATATATTCGCGGTCGCGCACGCAGTAGAAGAGCATGGACTGCACGGCGAGATCGTTGGCGTGCGTGCCCAGCCAGACCAGGTGTGAGGCGATGCGCTGCAGCTCGGCCAGGATGACGCGGATCACCTGGGCGCGCTCCGGCACCTCCACCCCCATGAGCTTCTCCACGGCCAGGCAGTAGGCCAGGTTGTTGCCCATGTTGTTGAGGTAATCCAGCCGGTCGGTCATCACCAGCGCCTTGGTGAAGGTCTTGGCCTCCATGTTCTTCTCGATGCCGGTATGCAGGTAGCCGATATCGGGCACGGCGTTGACGATGATCTCGCCGTCCAGCTCCACGATCAGGCGCAGCACGCCGTGGGTGCTGGGGTGCTGGGGGCCCATGTTGAGCACCATCGTTTCGCCGGTCTGCGCGCGCGGCGAGAACAGGTGCTTGAGCTCATCAATGGTGGCTTCGAGCAGCTGGGTGTCTTGAGCGGTCATGCAGGCTCCACTTACGATTCACCAATTCTGGGCGCCCGGTAACTGGTAATGGGGAATGGGCTATTCCTTGGCGTAGGGCTTCTTTTTGTCGATGTCGTCGAAGTTGAACGTGAACTGCACTTCCTCGTAGCCGAGCGGGTAATCCTTGCGCAGCGGATGGCCCTGCCAGTCGGATGGCATCAGGATGCGGCGCAGGTCCGGGTGGCCCGTGATCTGCAGGCCGAACATGTCGAAGAGCTCGCGCTCGGGCCAGTTGGCGGCCGGGTACAGCCCGGTGACGCTGGCGATCTGCGGCGCGTCGCCGGCGAGCGGACACTTGACGCGCAGGCTGACCGGGCCGAACAGGTTGCGCAGCTGGTAGATCACCTTGAAGCGCGGCTCTTCCGGCCAGTCGTCATAGGCGGTCAGGTCGGCCAGGAAGGTGTAGCCGAGGGTCTCTTTCAGGAACTGCAGGACCGCCAGGTTGGCCGCGGCGTGGATGACGACCGTGGTCTCGCCGCGGAACTCGACGACCTGCTCGAGCACGTCGCCGAATTTGTCTTGGAGGGCCGCGAGGGTGGTTTCAAGATGGGACATGCCGATAGATGGGGGACTGAGTGAGGGCGGCGGCGCTTAGGCCCACTTGACGAGCTTTTCCTGCTTGACCTTGGCGTGCAAGGTGAGCAGGCCGTGGATCAGGGCCTCCGGACGCGGCGGGCAGCCGGCCACGTACACGTCCACCGGCACCACCTCGTCCACGCCCTGGACGATGGCGTAATTGTTGAAGATGCCGCCGCAGGAGGCGCAGTCGCCCATGGCCACCACCCACTTGGGGTCCGGCATCTGGTCGTACAGCCGGCGCAGGACCGGCGCCATCTTGCGGGTGACGCGGCCGGCCACGATCATCAAATCGCTCTGCCGCGGCGAGGCGCGCATCAGCTCCATGCCGAAGCGCGACAGGTCGTTCTGCGGCGCGCCGATGGTGCTGATCATCTCGATGGCGCAGCAGGCCAGGCCGAACAGCATCGGCCACATCGAGCCGGTGCGGCCCCAGTTGACGGCTTGCTCCAGGGTGGTGGTGACGACCCCCAGGTTGCCAAGTTTCTGCTCAAGACCCATAACGTTGCTCCGCGGTGAAGTGCCCGGCTGGCGAGGTCAGTGGTCAGTGCTGGGCCGGCGGGCTATTCCCACTCCAGGGCGCCTTTCTTCCAAACCCAGACGTAGCCGACCAGCAGGATCCCCACGAATACCAGCATCTGAACAAACGCGTACACGCCCAGCTGGCGGAAGGTCACGGCCCAGGGCAGGAAGAACACCACTTCGATATCGAACAAAATAAATAAGACTGCAATGAGATCAAACCGCACGGGCATGCGCCGGACTGAGGGGCCCAAGGTGCGCATGCCAGACTCATACGCTTCTAATTTTCGCTGGGTGGGCCGGCGCGGCCCGAAGGAGTGGCCGATGATGATGACGAGAAAAGCCAGGACCACAGCAACGACGAGCAGGACTCCGATGGGCAAGTAGTCGGCGAGCACGGTGAACTCCCAAATTGCCTAATCTCTGGCCGAATATGCGAATTTTATCACAATCAAAGGCCACATTGCAACCGGGTAAATCACACAGCGTTCCAACGGGCGCTTTATAAGTACGGCGGACGCGGCGCTTTAGCGCAGACCGCGCAGCAGATCGGCCTCCAGGCCGTCCACCAGCGGGGGCAGCGCGGGAGCGGTCCGGGCCAGGACAAAGCGCTCGTGGCTGAACCACTTCAGGCGCTCCGGTTCCGGCACTGAGGTCGCAAAGGTCTTGGGCTCGCCGGTGGCTGGGTCGAGGTCAAACTGCGAACGATGGCACTTGAGCGCGTCCAGTTTGACGCGCAGCCAGGCGCGGACGTCGACGGCGGTGGTGATCAACTCG
Source organism: Anaerolineales bacterium (assembly GCA_016789165.1). Taxonomy (GTDB): domain Bacteria; phylum Chloroflexota; class Anaerolineae; order Anaerolineales; family UBA6663; genus SpSt-583. The sequence goes on from JAEURL010000281.1 coordinate 4,743, forward strand.
TCCGGCACGCCCACGAAGCCCAGCACCTGGCCGCCGATCTCGGCCCGCCGGTCGCGCAGGGCCGGCACGAATTCCTTGAAGCTGCGCGGGAGGGCGAAGTAATACAGCTTGGCGGGTGTGAACGGCGCGCCGTCCAGATCGGCGGCCGGGTCGCCAGCCAGGTCATAGGC
>JAEURL010000285.1 GCA_016789165.1 Anaerolineales bacterium
CCGGCGCCATCATCGGCGGACGCTGGCACTGGGGGCTGCTGTGGCTGACCCTGGCAATGCTGGGGATGTTTCTGGCCCTGCAGCCGCTGACAATCCTGGTGAAGGTGCGGGCTGGGCGCCGGCCGCCGGAGGAGAGCTGGCCGGCCCAGGTCTGGCTGGGGGTCTACGGCGGCCTGGCCCTGGCTGGCGGGCTGGGGCTGGTTTGGGCCGGCGAAGCCTGGGTGCTGGGGCTGGGGGCTTTGATGATGCCGGTGCTGGCCTGGCAGATGTGGCTGGTGGCCCACCGCGAAGAGCGCGGCCAACTGCTGGTGGAAAGCCTGGGCGCGGCGGCCCTGGCGCTCAGCGCGCCGGCGGCCCAGGCGGTGGGCGCCGGCGCTTTCACGGGGACCAGCCTGATGGTGTGGGTGCTGTGCGCGCTCCAGGCGGTGGGCGCCATCCTCTATGTATACGCTTGCCTGGAATACCGGCGGATGAAGACCGCGCCCCCTTGGGCCGCGCGGTGGCGGATCGCCCGGGCCGGCCTGCTCTGGAACAGTGCCGCGCTGGCCGGCGCCGTGGCCCTGGCGCTGGCCGGCTGGGCGCCGCCCCTGACGCCGCTGGGCTTCGGGCTCATGCTGGCCGAGGTCGGCTACGGCGGGCTTGGGCGGCCTCCGGTCGGCGCCCGGCCAGTGCTGATCGGCGTGCGGCAGATGGTGGTAACCGCCCTGTTCAGCCTGAGCTTGATCCTGGCCTACCTTTAGCCGGGCCGGCCGCGGCTTTAGGGGGTGCCATTCCCCAGGCGCCGGCGCCGGCTATACTATGCCTTCTCGCGGTCAAGGTTCCCGCCATTCGCCGAGGTCTTCCCTCATGCCTTATCGCCGCCGCCCGCGTCCCACGATTGTTCTGCCGCGGTTCGTAAGCCTTCTGTTGGCCGTGGCCGGCCTGGGGTTGGCCGCCGGCGCCAGCGGCCTGTTCGTGGCCGCCCGTCTGGAGGAGCAGGACTCGTTCTGCGCCTCCTGTCATTCAGAGCCCGAGGCCACCTTCTTTCAGCGCTCCACGGCGGCCACGGCGGTCGACCTCGCCTCGCAGCACGGCCACACGCTGGAGGCGCGCTGCATCGACTGCCATTCCGGCGCCGGCCTCGGCGGGCGGCTGCACGGCTTGCAGATCGGGGTCAGCGACCTGGTCCCGTGGGTGCTCGGCACGGCCCGGCAGCCGGCCCCTCTCACCAAACCCATCCCGGACGAGAATTGCCTCAAGTGCCACGCGGACGTCCCGCTCACCCAGGCTTTCAACCGGCACTTCCACGCTTTTCTGCCGCGTTGGCAGGCCCTTGATCGACAGGCGGCGACCTGCGTCGATTGCCACAGCGCTCACACCACTGACGGCCAGGCTGAAATAGAGTATCTGACCGAGCAGCGCGCCGTGGCTGTGTGCCAGCGCTGCCATACCGCCGCGGGCGAGGGCGGCTGACCAGGGCCGGCCGTCCCGCAACAGTTAAAAAGCAGGGCCGCCTCCGTAAGAGGCGGCCCTATTGATTGGGGTTGGGTGAGCGGCGGTCATTTCGCCAGCGGCGCCTTGGCCGCGGCGCGGCCGTTGCGGGCCAGCCCGCTGGCCGCGGGAACTACCACTGGGCGGAGGACCGGCGCCGGCCGGGCGGCCGCCGGGCCGGCGGCCCCGTCGGTCAGCTTGAACTGCTGGACCACCGCCTGCAGTTCAGAAGCCATCTGGCCCAGCGACTGCGCCGAGGCCGAGACCTCCTCCACCTGGGCGTTCATCTCCTCGGCCGAGGCCGAGACTTCCTCCACCGAGGCGGAATTCTCTTCCGAGATGCTGGCGATATTCTCGATCGCCTGTGTCACCTCGTGCGAGCCGGCGGCCATCTCTTCCGTGGCGGCCGTGTTTTCCTCCACCACGGCGCTGACCGTCTCGGTGGCGCCGGAGAGCTCGGCGGCGGCCGTGCTCATCTTTTGCGTTGCCGCCAGCGCGGCCTCGGCCTGGCCGCGCACCGCCTCGGCCGCGTCCATGATATCGGCCAAGGCCTGGCCCGCCTGATTGGCGCGGGTGACGCCGGCCTCCACCTCGCGCGTGCCATCGTTCATGGCGGTGACGGCGTCGCCAACCGTGCGCTGGATGCCCTTGATCAGGCCGCCGATCTCCTTCGTGGCGGCGCTGGCCCGCTCGGCCAGCTTGCGGACCTCGTCGGCCACCACCGCAAAGCCCTTGCCGTGCTCGCCGGCGCGGGCCGCCTCGATCGCGGCGTTGAGCGCCAGCAGGTTCGTTTGTGAGGCGATATCGTCGATGGTCTCGACGATGGCCCCGATCTGATCGGAGCGCTGGCCCATATCCCGCACCTTGCCGGCCGAGACATCGACCTTGGACTTGATCATCTGCATGCCGGCGATGGTCTCCTCCACGGTTTGCACGCCGGCGCGGGCCGCCTCGGCGGCGCGGGCCGAATCAGTGGAAACGGCCTGGGCATTGCCCGCCACCTGCTGGACCGCCGCCACGATCTGGGCGGTCACCACCGAGGCCTTGTTCACGGCCTGGGCCTGTTCCTGCGCGCCGCGCGCCACGCCATCGATGGCGCGCTTCATCTGCTCCACCGAGGCGGCGGTGTGCGCCACGCTCTGGGACTGCTGCTGGTTGCCCTGGGCCACCTGTTGGATGGTGACGGCGATCTGGCTCGTCGCCTGGCTGGCCTGGCCGGCGGCGGCGGAGAGCTGCACGGCGGCGCCGTTCACGTTCTCGGCGTTGTCGGCCACCTGGCGCACCGCGGCCTGCAGGTAGTGCACCATGCTGTCAAACGCGCCGCCCACTTCCTGCAGGCGGGCCAGGATGGTGTTGAACGTGCCGGCCAGCTGGCCCACCTCGTCCGTGGTGTGGATGTCCACAGGCTCGGCGGTGAGGGCCAGCCGGCGGGTCAGGTCACCTTGGGCCATCGCCCCCATCTCAGTCGCCAGAGCCTGCAGATCCACCTCGGCCATCTGCCGGCCCAGGCGCATCACCTGCGCCAGCGGCCGGGTAATGCCGCGGGAGATGACCAGCCCCAGGCCAATGCCCAGCACCGCGGCCACCACCATCACTGTGATCAACACGATCCAGGTCTGGTTGACCAGGTCGCCGGCCGCAATGGTGCTGGCCTCAAACTCCTGGCCTACGCTGGCGACGATCTCGGAGGCGGCCTGCCGGATGCGCGGCCCCAGCACGTCGAGTTGGTCGGCCTGCAGCTGCCGCTGGCGGTCATAATCCACCTGCAGGCTGCCAAAAGCGGTGTCGTAGGCGGCCACCGCCGCGGTGGCCTCATCCATCAGGCGCGTCTCGGCGGCGGTCAGGCCGGCCGCCTTCAGCCGGGCCAGGGCGGCCACCGCCTGCACGTGCCGCTCGTCGAATTTGGCCACCCAGGCCGGATCGCCCTCGGCCAGGTACTTGAAGGCGTCCAGGCGCATGAGCAGGAACGCCGCCTGCACATCGCCGGCGGCCTGCACCGCCGCCAGGTTGCTGGAGTTGGCGCGCAGCTCCGCCAGCTTGGCTTCACCCAGCGGCCCCTGCACATCCAGGACGTTAAACTGGATCTGGTCGCGTCCGACGATCACGCTCTCGATCTCGTCGAAGGCGGCCCCATAGGCCGGCGTATCGGCCGTGATGGTCTTGAGCAGCGCCACCCGCTCCGGCTTTGTGATGTCCGTCTCGGCCTGCTGCAGCAGTTCGGTCAGCCGGCCATACTCTTCGTTGAAGCGGTCCACATCGGCCGCATCGTGATTGGCGATGTACTTATTCCCGTACAAACGCACCAGCAGGATCTGGGTCACGATGTCGTTGCCGAGCTGCCGGTCGACGGCCAGGTTGGCCGTCAGATCCTTGATACTGGCATTTAGGCCGTTCAGGCGGATCAACGCCACGCCTCCCACCACGAGCATGAGCGCCAGCGCGACCACGTAACCGGCGATGATCTTGGTTCCGACTTTCAGGTTGTTGAGTGCTTGCATACAAGGACCCTCACTGTGACTGAGTGGGATAACGGAATACCCGCCGGCCGGCCGGACCGCTGAAACCGATCCGCCGGGGCGGCCGAGAGCCGCGCGGAGCGCACGGCCCATCGGGCCAGTTGGTAGAAACGGGAAGGGGGAAGGCCGCCGAGGACCGCGGTTTCACTGCAAGGTTCTCCCAAGCAGCAACTCGAACGCCACCGGGCCTGCGGCTGCGGACATCGTGCTGAGCGACCGGCCGCCGGAGCGCGCCGGCCTCTCCCTAGGACCCGGCGCCCGGCTGGCGGCCGGGAAAGCGATGCCAGAGTCATAACCCAGGCCGGGAGCGCCGTCCATAAAACCCCTGGTAAAAGTGGGTAAGGGCGGGATAAAGCCCTCCCTCCGAGAAGTCGCGCCGCCACTTGTCACAACCTTGCCGGCCGACTAGAATGCCCTGCACACCCGCCTCCGCCCCGCCCGGCCTCTGCCGCCAGGGGCACCTGAAAAGCAGCCCTCTCATGAGCAAACGCTGGCCCGGAAAATACGTCATCGGCCTGACCGGCAACATCGCCACCGGCAAGAGCGTGGTGCGCAAGATGCTCGAGCACCTGGGCGCTTTCAGCATCGACGCTGATGCCCTGGCACACCAGACGATCGCCAAGGGCGGGCCGGCCTACGCCGCCGTGGTCAAGCTGTTCGGCGAGTGGATCCTGACCCCGGAGGGGGAGGTCAACCGGGCCCGGCTGGGCCGGATTGTCTTCTCCGACCCGGAGGCGCTGGCCCGGCTGGAGGCCGCCATCCACCCGTTTGTGAAGCAGGCCACCGACCTGCTGATCAAGCGCGCTAAAGCGCCGGTGGCCGTCATCGAGGCCATCAAGTTAATGGAGAGCGGCACCGCCCAGGACTGCGATGCGCTGTGGGTGGTGCACGTGCCGGAGGCCGTTCAGGAAGGCCGGCTGGTGGAGAAGCGAAAGATGAGCGCGGCCGAGGCGCGCCAGCGCATGGCCGCCCAGCCGCCGCAGGCCGAGAAGGTCAAGGCGGCCGCCTTCATCATCGACAACAGCGGCTCATTTGAAGACACCTGGGACCAGGTGCAGGCCGGCTTCAACAAGATCACGGCCGCCCAGGCGCCGGCGCCCGAGCCCGTCCAGCCGGCCGCGCCGGCCCCCTCCGGCGCCAAGACCGTGAAGGTGCGGCGCGGCAAGCCCAGCGACGCCGCCGCGATCGCCGACTTCATTAAACTGGCCACCGCCGGCCAGCGCGCGCTGAGCCGCGGCGACGTGATCGCGGCCTTCGGCGACAAGGCCTACATGGTGGCCGATTACGGCGGCCAGCTGGGGGCCCTGGCCGGCTTCAAGGTGGAGAACCTGGTGGCGCGCGTGGACGAGATCTACCTGCTGGGCAGCGTCCCGCTGGAGGCCGTGGCCGCGCCGCTCTTTGAGGCGGTGGAGGAGGCCTCCCGCCAGCTGCAGTGCGAGGCGGCGCTGGTGTTCTTCCCGCTCAGCACCGCCCAGGCCGCCGCCGCGGCCCTGGCCGGCAGCGGCTACGCGCCCATCGCCCCGGAAAAGCTGGGCGTGGACGCCTGGCGCGAGGCGGCCAAAGAGTCCATGCCGGCCGGCACCGGCCTGTTGTGGAAGAAACTCCGCGAGGACCGGGTGCTCCGGCCCGTCTGAGGCACGCCCATGAGCAAGCTGATCGAGTGGGCCAAAACCCATCCGCGCCTGGCCGCCTGGATCGTCCTGGGGCTGGGCATGAACGCCATCGTGGTCTACGAGGCGCGCGACGTCGGCCTGCTGGCCGGCCAGTGGGCGGCCCTGGTGATCGCCACCACCCTGGTGGCCGGCCTATGCGTGTGGATCATCGGCTGGGAGGACGACGACGAGGACGCCCAGCCGCCCCTCCCCGGCGCTGGCGCCAGCAAGCAATAGCGCCGGCCCTCAGCCGCGCCGGGTCCGCGCGATCTCCGGGTCCGCCACCAGATCCCCGCCGCGCACGGTAGCCCCCAGCACCAGCGCCGCCGACACCAGCACGACGTTCTTAATAATGTACTGGCCCTCCAGCGTGGGGGCGATGGGGAAGACCGTAAACGTCTCCGCCGGGAAGAAGAACAGCGGCGTGACCGTGCCGGCCATCTGCGCCACCAGCAAGAGCAGGGTAGCGCGCATGAAACGGCCCGTGATCAGGCCCAGGCCGATCAGGCATTCCCAGGCGGCCAGGATCGGCACGCTGACGGCCGGCGGCAGCAGCCCGAAAGTCAGCGCCGAAATCGTGCGGGCCGCCAGGTCCTGCGCCGGGCTGAGGCCGGGGAAGAACTTCAACACCCCGAACCAGAAAAACACGATCCCCAGGCTGATGCGCAGCGCCAGCACGCCGTAACGCGCCATCCAGCGCGTGGCCGCCACGTCGATCCGCCCGATCCAGTTCGTCACAGTGGTCATCGGCCGCTCCTTTCCGAATGCTATAACTGTACCGCGTCGGCCGGCCGGCCCGCCATTATTTCCGGCTATCATATCCACACCCGCCGCTTATTCAGGGAGCCCTCATGCCCACGCCTCCCGCGCCCCGGCCCTGGGTGCCGGCCCCGCTCGCCGCCGCCCTCCAGGCGCGCGCCGAACACTATCAGGCCCTGTCCCCGGACGAGCTGGAAGCCGCGCTGGCGGCCGCGCTTAGCGCGCACGAACGTTTCATGGACCGCGAGTGCCTGAGCCTGTACGCGGGCACCAACATCATGAACCCGCGCGCCGCCCGCTGGCTGGCCTCCACGGTCGGCAGCCGGCCCAGCCTGGGCTACCCCGGCGACAAGTACGAGACCGGCCTGGCGCACGCCGAGCAGCTGGAGATCATGGCCGTGGAGCTGATCCGGGAGCTCTTCCACTGCCGATATGTGGAATTCCGGGTCGGCAGCGGCTCGCTGGCCAATCTGTACGCCTTCATGGCCACGACCCGGCCCGGCGACCGGATCCTGGCTTTCCCGGCCGCGGCCGCCGGCCACGTCACCCATCACCGCGAGGGCGCGGCCGGCCTGTACGGGCTGGAGGTCCATCCGGTGCCCTTTGACGCCGCGCGCCTGGCGGTCGATCTGTCCGCGCTGCGCGAACAGGCCTGGGCGCTCAAGCCGCGCCTGATCGTGGTGGCCGGCAGCCTGTGCCTGTTCCCGTACGACGTGGGCGCCGTGCGCGCCATCGCGGATGAGGTGGGCGCCTACGTGCTTTACGACGCCGCGCACATGTCCGGCCTGATCGCGGGCGGCCGCTTCCAGCAGCCGCTGGCCGAGGGCGCGCACCTGATGACGACCTCCACCTACAAGTCCTTCGGCGGGCCGCCGGCCGGCCTGGTGCTCACCGACGACCCCGGCCTGGCCCAGCGCCTGGACCTGATCGCGTATCCGGGGCTGACCGCCAATTTCGACCTCGGCAAGACGGCGGCCCTGATCGTCGCCGCGCTCGACCTAAAAGAGTACGGGCCGGCCTACGCCGCGGCCTGCATCGCCAACGCCCAGGCGCTGGCCGAGGCGCTGGCGGCGCGCGGCGTGCCCGTGCACGGCGCGGCCGGGCGCGGCTTCACGGCCTCCCACCACGTGGCCCTGCCCGCCTACCGCTGGGGCGGCGGCACGCGGGCCTCCCGGCAGCTGGAGCCGGCCAACCTCCTGGCCAGCGGCATCGGCCTGCCGCTGCCCGAGATCGCCAGGGATTTCAACGCCGTGCGGCTGGGCACTCAGGAGATCACGCGCTGGGGCCTGACGCCGGCCGAGATGCCGGCGGTGGCGGAGCTGATGGCGCGGGTGCTGGTGCGCGGGGAGGCGCCGAAACAGGTGCGGCCGGACGTGGTTGCCCTGCGCCGCGGTTTCCAGACCCTGCACTACGTCCGCGCCTGAACGGGCGGCCGGCGGGCTGAAGACGCCCGGTGCTAGAATCGCGCCATGCCGCGCCCGCTCACCCTGGGGTTCATCTCCGCGTGGCCCATCTACCAGGGCACGACGATTGACCGCTACGCCCACTCGCTCATCCCGGGCCTCAGCGCGGCCGCCCACGCGGCCGGCTGCCGGCTCCTGCTCGGCTGCGGCTTCAGCGCCGCCGGCAACAGCCCGCAGCGGCGCAGCTTCTGGCCCGTCCCCGGCCCAGGGGTCGATTTCGTGCCGGTCGGCCCGTGGAATACCGACGGGCTGATCATCGTCCCGGATGAACTCACCGAAGCGCAGCTGCAGTACGTCCGTGACCTGCAGGCGGCCGGCTTCCCGGTCATCTTCACCACCCCGGAAGGCCCCGGCCCGCTGGTCAAGGTCGACAACGCTTACGGCATCCGGGCGGCGTTCGCGCACCTGCGGGAGCACGGCCACCGCCAGATCGCCTTCATCGCCGGCAACGCCAACCGGCGCGGGGACAGCCGCGAGCGCCTGGCGGCCTACCGCGCCGCGCTGGCCGAGGCCGGCCTGCCTGTCGATGAGCGCCTGATCGCCTTCGGCGAGCACCGCCGGGAGCAGGGCGCGGCGGCCATGCGCCAGATCCTGGCCAGCGGCGCGCCCTTCAGCGCGGTGCTGGCCAGCAACGACCTGTCCTGCCTGGGCGCGATCGAGGCCCTGCGGGCCGCCGGCCGGCGCCTGCCGGCCGACGTGGCCGTCATCGGCTTCGACGACATCCTCGACGCCCGCTCGCTGTCCCCGTCGCTGACCACCATCCGCCACCCCACCTTCGCGCTGGGCTACCAGGTGGTGCTGACCCTGCTCGAGTACGTGCGCGGCCAGCGGCGCGGCAGCGCGGCGGTGGTGGTGCCCACCCGCCTGATCATCCGCCAATCGTGCGGCTGCCGCCCCGGCCATCTGGACCTGCAGTCAGCGGCGCTCGCGCCGGCCGCGCTGGCGCGCGAAATGGCCGAGGCGGCGCTGATCGAGGCCCGCCATAGCGCGCTCGAGGAGCTGGAGGCGCAGGCCGCGGCCTTCCTGGACGCCTTCGCGGCCAGTCTGCGGCAGCGCGAGGCCCGGCCGCTGCTGGCCGAAATCGAGCGCGCCCTGGCCTGGACCGAGGCGCGCGGCGACGACGCCCACCTCTGGCAGGCCGCCACCGGCCTCCTGCCCCAAAAGCTGACCACGCTGCTGGCGCTCGCCCCCGGCGCCGATCCGGCCTTCGCCGCCAGCCTGCTGGACCGGGCCCGGCTCGAGATCGGCGACCAGATCCAGCGCCAGACCACGCGCGCCATGCTCGGCCACCGGGATATGCTGGCGCAGCTGGGCGAGCTCACCGCCGAGCTGCTGGCCGCCATGAGCATCGACCAGAGCGCCGAGATCCTGGCCCGCCACCTGCCGCGCGTGGGGATCCGGACCGCGCTCGTAGCCCTGTACGAGCCGGACGGCGACGAGCGCACCGCCCGCGCCGTCGTGCTGTTCGGCGCCGGGATGCCGGCCGCGGAGCAGGGCCGGCGCTTCGACCCGCGCCAGTTCCCGGTCCCGGCCCTCTATCCGCCGGACGAGCCCGTCCAACTGACGATTCTGCCGCTCACGGTGGACGAGGCCACCGCCGGCTTCGTGGCCTTCGACGCGCCCAACCCCGAGCTGTGCGCGGCCATCGTCCACAACCTGGGCGCCTCCCTGCGCACCAGCCGGCTGTACCGGGAGGCGCTGGAGGGCCGCCGGCTGGCCGAGGACGCCAGCCGGCTGAAGAGCCGCTTCCTGTCGATGGTCAGCCACGAGCTGCGCACCCCGCTCAGCCTGATCGTCGGCCTGAGCGAGATGTCGCTGCGCGCCGCGGCGGTGGAGAAGCGCGACCTCGAGCAGATCAACCTGAGCGCCCAGCATCTCGCCCGCCTGATCGGCGACGTGCTCGACCTAGCCAGCAGCGAGGCCGGGCAGCTGCGCATCCTGCGCGAGCCGCTCGACCTGGCCGAGGTGCTGCACGTCGCGGCCCAGATCGGCGCGCAATTGGCCGAGGAGAAGGGGCTGGCCTGGCGCGCCGAGCTGCCGGCCCGCGGCCCGTGGGTGCTGGGCGACCGCACGCGCCTGCGCCAGGTGACGCTCAACCTGCTCAGCAACGCCGTCAAGTTCACGGCCGCCGGCCAGGTGCAGATCCGGGTCTCCGTCGCCGACGGGCAGGCCGTGGTGGCGGTCAGCGACACGGGCGTGGGGATCGCGCCGGCCGAGCTGGAGACGATCTTCAACGAGTTTTACCGCGCCGAGCGCACGGTCGAATCCGGCCTGGGCGGCCTGGGGCTGGGGCTGGCGATCACCAAGGAACTGATCGAGCAGCACGGCGGGAAGATCACGGTCGCCTCCCCGGGCGAACTGGACCGCGGGTCCACCTTTGCCTTCACGCTGCCGATCCTGTCCAGCGGGCTGCTCCCGCCGGAGCCGCTGGTGCCGCTCGCGAAGCCGGGCGCCAGCGTGCTGCTGCTGGCCGAAGCCGAGGCCGCCACCGACCGCCTGGCGGCCTTCCTGCAGGAACGCGGCTTCGATCTGGTGATCTGCCGCCTGGACGAGCAGCCCGAGTGGCTGGCGCAGGTGACGGCGCTAGCGCCGGCCGCCGTGATCGTGGGCGAGCGCCTGGCGGCGCGGGAGGGCTGGGCGATTGCCGGCATCCTCAAACGCCAGCCCGCCACCGAGCACATCCCGGTGCTGGCCTACGCCATCGACCTGGAGGGCAACCACGGCGGGCTGCTCGAGCTCAACTACCTGCACAAGCCTCTTCAGCCCGAGCAGCTCACCGAGGCGCTGGCCCGCCTGGCCACGCCGGCCGGCGGGCCGCAGACCGTGCTGGTGGTGGACGACGACCCCGGCATCCTGGCCCTGCACGCGCGGCTGATCGAGCAGACCGGCCGCCGGGCGCTGACGGCGCGGCATGGGCGCGAGGCCCTGGCCGTGCTCGAGCACGCCCGCCCCGACCTGATCCTGCTCGACCTGAACATGCCGGAGATGGACGGTTTCGCGGTGCTCGACGCTCTGCGCGAACGCGAAAGCACCCGCGATATCCCGGTCATCATCCTCACCGCCCGCCTGCTCTCCGACGCCGACCTGGAGCGCTGCCACCGCGGGGTGGCCAACATCCTGGGCAAAGGCTTGTTCAGCACCGCCGAAACCCTGGCCCATGTCGAGGCGGCCCTGGAACGGCGCAGCCCGCTGGGCGGCGCCACCCGGCAGCTTGTGCGGCGCGCGATGGCCTACATCCACGCCCACTACGCCGAGGCCATCGATCGGGACGCCATCGCCGCCCACATCGGCATCAGCGCCGACTATCTCACCGACTGCTTCCACCAGGCCCTGGGCCTCACCCCGCTCAGCTACATCCGCCGGTACCGCGTCCGCCAGGCCGGCGAACTGTTGCGCACGACCGACCAATCCATCACCCAGGTGGCGTTGAGCGTCGGCTTCGCGGACAGCGCCCACTTCGCCCGCACCTTCCTGCGCGAGACGGGCCTGACACCCAAAGCGTACCGACGCAAGGCCTGAACCCGCCCGGCTGGACGTTTCCCCGGTTTTGTTCAAATATCGCCCGCCGGCCAACAAGACGGCGCGCCGCTTTGCGGGTGTAATAACGTTGCCGCACCAGCGGCCTCGTTTTTGTTTCAGGAGCGGCATCCGCCCGGCCATGACCCCTTCACCTGTCAAGCTGCTGATCATCGGGAATGACCCGTTGTTGAGCCATCTGCTGCGGCGCTACGCCGAGCAGAGCGGCTGCCTGCTGGCCGAGCGCGCCCTGGCGCCCGAGGCGGCGGCCATCCGGCAGTGGCAGCCGGACGCGCTTGTTTTCCTGTCGCTGGACCACCTGCAGGCCGCCCAGGCGCTGGTGGACGATCTGGCCGCCCACGAGACGCCGGTGCTGGTGTGCACGGCCGTGGCCGACGAAGCCCGGGCCCGCGAGCTGGGGGCCGACGCCTGCCTGCTCCACCCGCTTACCTTCGCGCACTTCGCGGCGGCGCTGGCGGCCATTGCGCCGGCTTCGCCTCATTAATCCGGCTCCTGAACAAAAACACCCGGCTTTTCGACAATCCCCCCGGCCGGCGCCTGTCTATCATCCAGGCTGGAGGCCGGAACATGCCTCCCCGGTTCTACCAAGAGATACTCCCGGCGCCCTGATGGCCCACACTTTCCGAAAAGGAGCAGAGCTGATGAAGAAGTTAGTGCCCATTTTCTCGCTCATCGTTATGCTGAGCCTGGTGCTGGCCGCCTGCGGCCCGGCGGCCACCCCGGCCCCGACGGCCGCGCCCGCGGAGCCGACCGCGGCGCCGGCCGAGCCGACGGCGGCCCCGGCCGAACCGACCGCCGCCCCCACCGCGGCCCCCACGGCTGAAGCGGCGCCCTCGGCCACCCTGAAGATCTGGGCGGACGACACCCGCGCCCCGATCCTGCTCGCCTTCGCCGACGCCTTCAAGCAGCAATACAACGTCGAGCTGGTGGTCGAGGATCTGGGCCGCGTGCAGGACATCCGCACGCCCATGATCACGGCCGCGCCGGCCGGCGAAGGCCCGGATATCTTCATCGGCGTGCACGACTGGCTGGGCGCGCTGGTGGAGAGCGGCCTGGTGGCCCCCATTGACCTCGGCAGCCAGGCCAAAGACTTCGTCCCGATGTCCCTGGAGGCGTTCACCTACACCGACGGCAAGCTGTACGGCGTGCCCTACGCCACCGAGAACCTCGGCTTCTTCTACAACACCGACCTGATCGAGACGCCCCCCGCCACCTGGGCCGAGGTGCTCGAAGTGGGCCAGCAGCTCCAGGCCGCGGGCAAGGTCAAGTACGCCTTTGCCATGGCCGGCGGCGGCTACGAGAACATGCCGATCCTGACAGCCTTCGGGGGCTACATCTTCGGCAAGGACGCCAGCGGCGCCTGGAACCCGAACGACGTCGGCCTGGACAGCTCGGGCATGATCGCGGGCGTCAAATATCTGGCCGACGCGGCCAAGGCCGGCCTGATCCCCAACACCGCCGACTACGAGACCGCGCACTCGCTCTTTGAGACCGGCCAGGTCCCGTTCCTGCTGGCCGGCCCGTGGGCGCTGGACCGCATCCGCGCCTCCGGCGTGCCCTACAAGGTGACCACCTTCCCCGATAACGGCGCCCCCTTCTCGGGCGTGCAGGGCTTCATGGTCAACGCCTTCAGCCCGAACGTCCTGCTGGCCCAGACCTTCCTGACCGAGTACGTCGCCACCCAGGATTTCATGCAGCAGATCTATGAGACCGGGCTGCGCCCGTCGGCGTACGTGCCGGTTCTCGAGAAGACCACCGATCCTGACCTGCTGGCGATGGGCCAGATCACCAACGCCATGCCGATGCCCAACATCCCCGAGATGGGGTCGGTGTGGACGGCCTGGAACAACGGCATCGCCTTGGCCGCGGCCGGCACCCAAGACGCCGAGTCGGCCATGAAGGACGCGGCCGGCCAGGTGCGCGCGCTCATCCAGGGCGCGCTGGCGGGCATGGTCAACCTGCCCGGCAACTATCAGGATCAGGTCGGCTGCGGCGGCCAATGGGATCCGGCCTGCGAAAAGACCGGCCTGGTGAAGGGCGATGACGGCCTCTACACCCTCACCGTGAGCCTGAAGGCCGGCGACTACGAATACAAGGTCGCCATGGACGGCGCCTGGACCGTCAACTACGGCTCCGACGGCGCCCAGGACGGCCCCAACTACAAGGTCAGCTTGCCGGCGGACGGCTCCGTGACGTTCACTTACAACCCCGAAACCCATCTGGTGGCCGTCAAGATCCAGTAGCCGGCTCCCGTTGGTGAACCAGCGCAGTGGGTGTTGGCGGGCGCCGGCCGCCCGCTAACGCCCACTGCCCTTGCAGCCCAGGATCTAGCCAACCGCGGGAGAAGGGTGATAGGGTAGAGGCGCGATCATGACGGACACAGCTTCGCCGAGCCAGCGCAAGAAAACCGAGCCCCGCCGGCCGTCGCTCCGCTCGCGCCTCAGCCAGGTGGCGGCGGTGGTGCTCATCGACGCCCTGGTCATATGGTTTGTCGGCCGGCTGCTCCCGCTGGGCTACTACCCGCTGGCGGCCGCGGTCGTGGGGGTGGCCAGCTTCGTCAACCTGGTGCTGCTGAGCCGGGCGGCCTATCCGCTGCGCTGGATGGTGGTCGGGCTGGTCCTGCTGGCCATGTTCACGCTCTACCCGATCGCCTTCACGGTCTGGGTGGCGTTCACGAACTACGGCGAAGGGCACCTGATCACCAAGCAGCAGGCGATTGACCAGATCCTCAAGACGACCTACCTGCCCGAGGCCGGCAAGTCTTACCGCTGGACGGCTTTCCAGACCTCGGCGGGGGAATACGCGCTCTGGCTGATCGACGCGGACGGGGTCGGTTATCTGGCGCGGCCCGGGCAGCCGCTCTCCCAGCCCCAGGCCGGCCTCGGCGCGCTGGACGCCAAGGGCATCCCCACGGCCATTGAAGGCTACACCCGCCTAAACGCCTTTCAGGCCGCCGCCGACCCCAACCTGACCAGCCTGCAGTTCGGCGAGCCGGGCCGCACCCTCCAGATCCGCTCGCCGCAAGAGGCGGCCGAACTGCTGCCCTTGTACAGGTACGACGCCGGCCAGGAGGCCATGCTGGACCAGCAGACCGGCGCCGTCTACGCCAACCTGCGCGGCACGTTCACGTCGCCGGCCGGCCAGGAGCTGCGGCCGGGCTTTATCGAGGCCATCCAGTTCGCCAACTTCAAGGAGTTCTTCACCAGCCCGGCCCTGCGCGGCCCGCTGGTGCGCATCATCGCCTGGAACTTCGGCTTCGCGATCCTGAGCCTGCTCTTGAATTTCTCGCTGGGCTTGGCGATTGCGCTCCTGTTCAACGACCCGCGCTTCCCGCTCAAAAAATTCTTCCGCTCCCTGCTGATCCTGCCTTACACGGTGCCGGCCCTGATCACCATCCTGATCTGGCGCGGCATGCTCAACCCGGAGCTGGGCGTAATCGACCGCACCCTGGAGGCCTTGTTCGGCTGGGCGCCGCCGTGGTTCACCGACCCCGGCTGGGCCAAGGTGGCCATCCTGCTCGTCAACCTGTGGCTGAGCTACCCCTACTTCATGCTGATCTGCAGCGGCGCCCTGCAGTCCATCCCCGAGGAGATCTACGCCGCCTCCCAGGTGGACGGGGCCAGCGGCTGGCAGCAGTTCTGGAGCATCACTTTGCCCTTGCTGCTGGTGGCCGTCGGGCCGCTGCTGATCGCGTCGTTCACGTTCAACTTCAACAACTTCAACCTGATCTACCTGTTCAACGCCGGCGGCCCGCCCATGGCCGGCACGCCCACCCCGGCCGGGCACACCGACATCCTGATCAGCTACGTCTACAACCTGGCCTTCTCCGGCAGCCGCGGCGTGAACTACGGCCTGGCCGCGGCGATCACCATCATCATCTTCTTCGTGGTCGGCGCCCTGACGCTCTTCCAGTTCCGCCTGACCCGCACCTGGGAGGAGGTGGGCGAAAATGTCTGACAGCGTCGCCGCCCAACGCCCGCGCCCGGCCGGCCGGCGCCGCGCGCTCGGCCTCAGCCTGCGCGTGGCCATCGCCACGCTCCTGGCGGTCTTCTCGGCTTTTCCGATCCTGTGGATGATCTCGGCCTCGCTCAACCCGACCGGCTCGCTGGCCACCCAGAACTTGATCCCGGACAACCCCGGCCTGGGCAATTACCAGACCTTGCTCACCTCCGGCGAGTTCCCGTTCTGGACGTGGTTCGGCAACTCGCTCAAGGTGGCCGTCACCACCGCCGTGCTGTCCCTGTCCATTACCACCATCGCGGCCTACGCCTTCTCGCGCTTCCGCTTCCGCGGCCGGCAGACGCTGCTCCGAGGCCTGCTGCTGCTCCAGGTCTTCCCGGCCCTGCTGGCGCTGGTGGCGGTCTTCCTGATGGTGGCGCAGATCGGCGAGGTGATCCCGTTCCTGGACCTGGACACCCACGGCAGCCTGATCCTGGTCTACCTGGGCGGGGCGATGGGCATCAACATCTGGCTGATGAAGGGCTACCTGGACACGGTCCCGCGCGAGATCGACGAGTCGGCCAAGGTGGAGGGCGCCTCGGATTGGCAGATCTTCACCCAGTTGATCCTGCCTCTGCTGCGCCCGATCCTGATCGTCATCGGCATCATCAACTACATCGGCACCTACGGTGAGTTCGTCCTGGCGCGCGTCCTGCTGCGCAGCAACGACACCTACACCCTGATGGTGGGGCTGCAGGTCTTTGCCGGCGCGCAGTTTCAGCAGCGCTGGGGGGTGTTCGCCGCCGGCGCCCTGCTCGGCGCGCTGCCGATCATGGTCCTCTACCTGACCCTGCAGGACCAGATCGTGGGCGGCCTGACCCAGGGCGCGGTGAAAGGCTAAACGATGAATGGGCGACACTGGTTGACCATCCTGCTGGCGCTCCTGCTGGGCGCCGCCGGCTGCGCGCCGGCCGCTTCAGCGCCGACGGGCACGCCGACCGCCGCCGTCGAGGCCGCCCCGGCGTTGCCGGCCCAGACAGCCGCGCCCAGCGCGACTCCGATACCCGCGCCCGCCGATCTGGCCAACCCCGGCTTCGAAGCCCAGAACACCGACGGGACGCCGGCCGGCTGGACCAGCACCGGCCCCGCGAGCGCCGTGCGGCTGGAGGCGCGGGGCCATTCCGGCGGCTGGCGCCTGACGCACGGGGCCGCCGCGACCTACCAGGCCGAGACCGCGCAGGCCGTGGCCGGCCTGGCGAACGGCTGGTACACGCTCAGCGCCTGGGTGCGCTCCAGCGGCCAGCAGGTGGAGCTCTACCTGGCCCTGCAGTGCGGGGGCCAGGAAAAACGCGTGGCGGTGCCGGCCACCACGCCCGGCTACCGCTGGATCAGGCTGACGGTCTCGAACGAGGTCACGGACGGCCGCTGCCTCATCCGTTTCTACACCTTCGGCACGCCGGACAGCTGGGCCAGCTTCGACGACGTCGAGCTCGTCCCCGGCCGGGCGGCCCTGTCTATCCTGGGCGCCGATATCTCCAGCCTGACGAAGTCCGAGGACAAGGGCGGGATTTACAAGTACAGCGACGGGACCCCGGCCGACGCCCTGCAGATCCTCAAGGACGGCGGCCTGAATTACGCGCGCCTGCGCGTGTGGGTGGACCCGGCCGACGGCTACCACAATGAGGCCGAGGTGCTGGCCCTGGCCGGGCGGCTGAAGGCGCTGGGGCTGAAGCTCCTGGTGGATTTCCACTACTCGGACGATTGGGCCGACCCCGGCAAGCAGTACAAGCCGGCCGCCTGGAAGGACTACTCCCTGGAACAGCTCGAGCAGGCTGTCTACGACCACACCTACGCGGTGTGCAGCCGCCTGGCCGCCCAGGGCACGCCCGCCGACATGGTCCAGATCGGCAACGAGATCAACGCCGGCATCTTGTGGCCGGACGGCGATTACAACCACTTCGACAACCTGGCGCGGCTGCTGACCGCCGGTTACCGGGCCGCCAAGGACGCCTCCAGCGCGACCGTGGTCATGCTGCACATCGCCGAGGGCGGCGACAACGAGATGGCGCGCTGGTTCTTCGACAATCTCACGCGCCGCGACGTGCCCTTCGACGTAATCGGCGTGTCCTACTACCCGTTCTGGCACGGCAGCCTGGCCGAACTGCAGGCCAACCTGAACGACCTCACCGTCCGCTACGACAAAGACGTGCTCGTGGCCGAGTTCGCCTACGCCTTCACGGTGCTGGAAGACGATGGCTTCGCCAACATCGCCGGCCGCAGTTTGGCCGTCGACGGCTACCTGTTCACGCCCGAGGGCCAGCGCCGCATGCTGCGGGACGTGATGGCCGTGGTGCGCGGGGTGCCGGACGGGCGCGGCCTGGGCGTCTTCTACTGGGACGCCACTTGGACGGCCGTGCCCGGCAACGGCTGGAACACCCAGGACCCGCAGTCCGGCAACGGCTGGGAGAACCAGGCCCTGTTCAACTACGCCGACGAGGCGCTGCCGGCGCTGCAAGAGTATCTGACCCCCTGACAGACGCGTATGGCCGCTTTCTACGTCAACATCGTCCACCGGCCGGAGATGGTGCCGGAATACCTCCAGAAGGAGGCCGAGCAGGGCAAGGTCGAAGACCTGACGCGCCGCGCGGTGCTGCAGGAATCGCTCGACATCTTCCGCACCCAGCAGCAGATCGCCCACGCTAATGGGCTGCGCACCACCGTCCAGATGACCTACGCCAGCCTGTTCAACGCCGAGGCCGTGGCCCTGGCCCAGGAGCACCACGCCCGCTTCGGCGACGAGATCGGCCTGACCTTTCTCGGCCTGCAGTGCGCGGAGTTCCGCGAAAAATTCAAGTCGAAGGAGCTGGCTATCTGGCTCTTCGCGCTGGACGACAAGCGCCGCATCGTCGACGAGCTCTTTGGCAAGTTCTTCGAGGTCTTCGGTTTCTATCCGACCTCCACCGGCTCCTACTACATGGACGCCGAGCTGGTGAATTACATCAAGAGCCGGTACCCGCAGGTGAAGGCCGCCGTGGCCACCTGCTGGGAGGAAGGCCCCAAAGCCTACTGGAACGCCAACAACTCCTGGTACACGCTGCTGGACGGCGGCCCGTGGAACCCGTGGATCCCGTCCAAACGCAACATCCACTGCCCGGCCTCGGACGAGGCCGACGACATCGGCCTGGTCGCCATCCCGCATCTCTCGCGCGACCTGATGGCCGTCTTCGACGGCCCCGGCTCGTACTACGGCACCCACCCGCAGAACATCCTGCGCGGCATGGCCTACGAGGGCCGCGAGCTGCCCTACTTCCAGAATCTGGTGGACCAGTATCGGGCGCTGGCCAAGTACAACCGCGGCTATGCCTACAACATGATGTTCGTCGGCCCCGGCTGGATGAGCAAGAGCGGGCGCTGGGAGGCCGATTACGCCTTCCTGCTCAAGAGCTACCAGGAGGGGCTGGCCTACTACGGCGAGCTCAAACAGCAAGGTCTCCTGCAAGACCTGACGATGAGCGAGTTCGCCGACGTGTACCGGCAGGGCCGGCCCTATTCCCGCCCCGAGTGCGCGCTGTGGCGCGACATCCTCTACGGCTCCCGGCGCCAGATGTTCTGGTACGCCGACCCGGCCATGCGCCTCTGCCTGGACATGAACCAGGGCGGGGCGCTGGTGGACCTGCGGCCCTACGCCGCCAAGCTCCTCCGGCCGTGCGGGGTGGGGACGAAGGCTAACCAGGACGCCTCCTACCCGTTCCTGGTGCAGTCGCTTTACCGGGCCGGCTACTTCACCCACTACGCCGGCGAGGGCGCGGTGAAGAGCTGCAAGATCGGGCATGGCGGCGAGCAGGTGGACCTGTGCGCCTGCCGCACCCAGGCGTCGTTTTCCGAGGCCGGCGATACGCGCATCGTCACGCTGGAGCCGGTGACGATTGAATTCGAGGCCTTCAGCGTGCGCGTGCAGAGCGAGTTCCGTTTGACGGAAGGCAGCGGCGAGGTCGAGATCATCCGGCGCGTGCTGGATTCCACCCGGCCGGACGCCGAGCTGACCATCGACGAATACATCACGGCCTGCTACGGCACCACCGAGTACCCCGAGGACTTGACCGGCGTGCGCTTGAGTCTACAGAGCGGGAGCGCGAGCGAAGCGATCGACTACGCCTACCAGTGCCGCGAGGCGGAACTGGCGGACGTCCAGTGCGTGGAGGCCGTCATCCCGCCGGTGGACACGCGCCTGTCCCTGCGCGCCGACGGCGCGGCCAGCGGCTACTTCCGCGAGGGCTTCGCGTTCTCGCCCATGTACACCCTCGGCATCAAGAAGACCCTGCGGGGCCAAGGAGAGCTGCGCACATGGCTCAAGGTCGCAAAGGCCAGCTGAACTACCGTTGTCCGCGCTGCCTGATGCGCGAGATCGACATGGACATGCTCTACGACCGGGACAAGGCCGAGTATTACTGCCTGCGCTGTTCGTTCACGGGCGACGAGCGGGAGGTCCTGCGCCTGAACGCGCAGTTCCGGGAGAAGTATCGCGCGCGGACCGTCCGGATCACGGAATTCTGAAGTGGCCCCGGCGCTGACGTACCCGCCGCTGGTCAACCCCGGCTTCGAGGCCGGCCTGTTGGGCTGGGAAAGCACCGGCCGCCTGGACGCGGCCGCCCGCTCCGGAGCGGCGGCGCTGCGCCATGACGCCGGCCAGTTGGAGACGACGCAGACGCTGACCGGCCTCCCCAACGGCTGGTACACGCTGCAGGCCTGGGTGCGCGCCGCCGGCCCGGCCCAAGCCTATATCGCGCTGAGTGACGGCGCCGGGCCGGCGGCCCGCGCCGCGGTGCCGCTGGTCCCGGACCAGTGGCTGCACGTGGTCGTATCGGCCGAAGTAACCGGCCGGACAGGCACGGTCACTCTGGGCTCGGACGCCGCGGCCGGGGCCTGGGTCTGCTTCGACGACGTCGAGCTCGGGCCGGGGCGGGCAGCGCTCTCCATCCGCGGGGCCGACATCTCCAGCCTGAAGAAATCTGAGGACAAGGGCGGCGTCTACTATGACGCGGCCGGCGCCCCCGCCGACGCGCTCACGGTCCTGCGCGACCACGGGCTGAACTACGCCCGCCTGCGCGTCTGGGTTAACTCGCCAGATGGCTACCATAGCCTGGCCCAATTGCTGGCGATGGCCCGGCGCTGCCAGGCCGCCGGGCTCCAACTGCTGGTGGACTTCCACTACGCCGACAGTTGGGCCGACCCCGGCAAGCAGCCCAAACCCCAGGCCTGGGCGGGCCTGGACTTCGCGGGGCTGCGCCAAGCCGTGTACGACCACACCTTCGAAGTCTGCCGGCGCCTGACGGAGCAGGGCACCCCGCCGGCCATGGTGCAGGTGGGCAACGAGATCACCAACGGGATGGTCTGGCCGGACGGCCGGAACGACGGGGGCTTTGCGAACCTGGCCGCCCTGCTCAAGGCGGGCGGCCGCGCGGTGCGGGCCGGCGCCCCGGCGGCGCGGGTGATGCTGCACCTGGATAACGGCGGCAACAACGCCCTGTACCGCGGGTGGTTCGACAACATCCTGACGCAGGGGGTGCCCTTCGACCTGATCGGCGCGTCTTACTACCCCTACTGGCACGGCACCTTGGCCGACCTGCAGCACAACCTGGACGATATCGCCCGGCGCTACGCCAAGGACATTGTGGTGGTCGAGACAGCCTACGCCTTCACGCCCGACGACCACGATCACTACGAGAACGTCATCACCGCAGAGGTCTGTCCCGGCTACCCGTTCACGCCGGCCGGCCAGGCCCGGCTGCTGGCCGATGTCATGACCATCGTGCGGGCGGTCCCGGACGGGCGCGGCCTGGGCGTCCTGTGGTGGGACGCCACCTGGACGGCCGTCCCCGGCAACGGCTGGGACCCGGCGCAGCCTCTCTCGGGGAACAACTGGGAGAACCAGGCCCTGTTCGATTTTGCCAGCCGCCCGCTCCCGGCCCTGCGCGTGCTCGGCCGGCCCTGAGCGCCTGCGCCTCTCCCGGCGTCGTCACGGGCCGGCGCGCAGCCGGTCCCACACCTCCAGCGCCGGTTTGGGCGTGCCGTCCGCCTCGCGCAGCCCCACGGCCGTGAAGAAGCCCAGCGTGTTCAGGTCGTCGGCCGCCTTTCCCGGCAGCCCAGCGGCGTAAGAATCAGGATCAAAATCGTTCAACAGCAGATAGACCCAGAAGGCCAGCCGTTCGCCCAGTTGTCCGTGGAGGGCGTTGAGGTAAGCCACCTGGTCCTGCGGCGTTCCGCCTTGCGCCCACGCGGCGAACGGCCGGGACGCAAACCCGCCCTCGGCCACGGCCACGGGCTTGGGCGTGCGCGCCAGCAGCGGCGTGTAGTAATCGGCCGGGATGTCGGCGCCGGCGGGGAAGACGAAGAACGGGTAAGACGAGATCACCCACACGTCCAGCTCCGGCTCGAAGGCCTCCACCTGATCCCAGTTAGTGGCGTACGCGGCCCGGCCCTCGGCGGCCTGGGCGAAGAGGTTGTTTAGGTCCTCCCACTGAAAGGACACGAAGATCTGGGTGGCGGGCGCTTCGGCCTTGACCAGCGCGTAGATCTCGCGATAGAGGCTGAGGTAGTGGGGGAAGTCGGCCGGGTGGGCGTCGGCGTAGGTGTTGATCTCGGAGGCCAGGCCCAGGTAGCGTGGGTGAAACGCGCGCACGATCCACAGGGCGAAATTCGTGACGGCCGCGCGCACCTGCGGGTTGGCGAAGCTGGCCTCCCAGCCGGCCGGCAGCCCCGCGAACTCGCGGCGGTTGAGGCCGTTGAGCGCGTCCACCACGAAGAGCGCCTCCAGGCCTTGCCCGCGCGCCAGGGTCATGAGGTTGAGCAGGTCCGTGCGCTTCTGCGATTCGCCCGCCGCCCCCTGGACGAAGTCCTCCCAGACCACGTTCTCCTGAACGAGGACGAAATCGGCGTGTTCGCCCAGCGCCTGGAAGTGCTGCAAGACGCTGTCCAGTGTGGCCCGCGGCGGGCTGGGGAAGAAGCCGTAGGCCGTACGGCCCGCGTCAAATACCGAGGCGGCCGGCGCGGTGGGCGCCGGCGCCGGGCCGGCGGCGGGCTGGCCGCCCCCGCAGGCCAGGGCCAGCACCAGGCAGCTGAGCAGGGCGATCTGGATGGGCGGTTTCATCAACCAACCTTACAGCCCGGCCTCCGCAAAAGTTGCGCCGGGCCGGCGCCGGCCGGCCGCTTACGGTACAATACGGACTATCCCGCTCATCATTAATCAAGCCGCTGCATCTGCCGCGCATAGACCGGTTGCCTGAGCCCGCTTTGTCGCCAGCGCCGGACATTGCGCCTCCGGGACATGCCGATGACTGAGTTTTCAGCCGCCCAGCGCCCGGTGCCGGCCACCCAGCAGCTGGCCGGCGTGCCGCTGCTGGCCACCCTCCCGCCGTCTGAATTGGAAGCGCTCGCCGCGCGCCTGCGCGAGCTGACGTTTGCGCCCGGCACGCATCTGGTGCGCGAGGGCGAGCGCGGCGATCAGTTCTACTTGATCCTGGAGGGGCAGCTGGAAGTGGTCAAGGCCGAGGGGTCGCCTGACGAGCGGCTGGTGGGGGTGCGCGGCCCGGGCGAGTACATCGGCGAGATGAGCCTCTTCAACCCGGACAGCGAGCGCACGGCCAGCGTGCGCGCCCGGCAGGCCACCCGGGTGCTGGAGATGACGCGGGCCGATCTGGACCAGCTCCTCCAGCGCCAGCCCCAGCTGGCCTACACCATGGTGCGGGTCCTGAGCCAGCGGCTCACCGACGCGCACAACCAGACCATCCACTCCCTGCAAGTCAAGAACCGGGAGCTGACCGAGGCCTATACCGCCCTGCAGGCCGCCCAGGCCCAGCTGATCGAGAAGGAAAGGCTGGAGCGCGAGCTGCAGGTGGCCGCCGCCATCCAGCTCAGCATTCTGCCCCGGACCCTGCCCCAGCTGGCCGGCGTGGACCTGGGCGCCCACATGACGCCGGCGCGCGCCGTCGGCGGCGACTTCTACGATGCGCTGCCGCTGGACGCCGAGCGCCTCGGCCTGGTGATCGGCGACGTCACCGACAAGGGCGTGCCGGCCGCTATCTTCATGGCCCGCACCCACGCCTTCTGGCGCGCGGAGGCCGCCCGCGGCGGTTCGCCGCGCGCCGTCTTGGAGCGCGTCAATGCCCACCTGCTCGAGACCAATGCGGAAGGGCTGTTCGTGACCGTGCTTTACGGCCTGCTCAACTGCCGGACCGGCGCGTTCACGTACGCGCGGGCCGGCCACGACACGCCGCGGCTGGTTGCCCCGGACGGCACGCCCCTGGAGCTGCCATTTGCCGTGGGCGAGCCGCTGGGCATCCTGCCGGCGCCGGCCCTGGACGAGCAGACGGTGCAGCTCCCGGCCGGCGGGCTGCTGCTGCTCTACACCGACGGCGTGACCGAGGCCTGGGATGCGCAGAGCCGGCCGTTCGGCGAAGGCCGGCTGGACGCCGTGCTGCGCGACCAGGCCCCGGCCCCGGCCCAAGCCGTTTGTGAGCGGGTGCGCCAGGCCGTCGCCGCCTACCGCGGCCCGGCGCCCCAGGCGGACGATGTGACTTTGCTGGCCGCGCGGGCGACCCGCTGAGGAAAGACAACAGGGCTATGGCCGAGGCATACACCGATCTGCTGATCCGCATTTTCCCCGCCCCCGAGCCCGGCGCGGCCTATCCGGTCGAGGCCGAGCTGGACGACGGCAGCCGCTTCACCGGCGGCCAACTGCAGCTGGATCAGGCGCAGCTGCTGCGCCACCAACTGGACCCGGCCGCCTACGGCCTGGCGCTGTTCGAGGCGCTCTTCCCGGCCGGCGGCGACCTGCGGCGCGCCTACGACAAGGCCACCGGCCAGGCCGAGGCCCAGTCCAACGGACGCCTGCGGGTCCGGCTGTGGGTGGACGACGAGGCCGTGGAGCTGCACGCCCTGGCCTGGGAGCGCCTCTATCACTGGCACAAGGGCCAGGCCGTGCCGCTGGGCGCCTCGGCCCTCACGCCGTTTTCGCGCTACACCAGCCTGGAAACCCGCGAGCCGGCGCCCATCGCCGAGACGCCGCTGCGCATGTTGGTGGCTGTCTCCAACCCGGCCAACCTGCCGGCCGGCCTGGCCGCCGCCGACCTGGACGTCGAGATCGAGAACCTGCGCCGCGCGCTGGCCGAGCTGCGCCGCGCGGGCCAGCTGGAGATCACGCTTCTGCCCGGCCGCACCGGGCTGACGGCCGGCCTGCGGGGCCGGCTGGAGGCCGAGGGCTACCACATCGCCGAGGGGCCGACCAACCTCTTCAACATCGCCCCGCACCTGGCCAAATGCCACATCTTCCATTTCATCGGCCACGGCCTGTTCCGCCGGCGGGACGAGCACGGCGAGGGGCAGGCCGCCCTGCTCTTGGAAAAGGCTAACGGCGAGCGGCAGCTGGTGAAGGACGAGGAGATCCAGGCCATGTTTGCGGCGCTGGGCACCCTGCCGCACCTGACCTTCCTGGTGGCGTGCGAGAGCGCCACGCGCGACGCCGCCGCCACCAGCCCGTTCGTGGGGCTGGGGCCCAAGCTGGTGCAGGCCGGGGTGCCGGCGGTGGTGGCCATGCAGCAGCAGGTGCCGGTGGATCTGGCCCGCGCCCTGGCCGGCGAGTTTTACGCGCGGCTGGCCGAGCACGGCGAGGTGGACCGCGCCCTCAACCAGGCCCGCTTGCAGGTCTTCGATCCCAAACGCACCGAGTGGGCCATCCCGGTGCTGTTCATGCGCATGCGCAAGGGCCGGCTGTTTGGCGCCGAGGACGAGGAGGCGCCGGCGCCCGGCGAGCCGCCCTTCAAGGGCCTGCAGTATTTCAGCGAAAACGACGCCGACAAGTTCTACGGCCGCGAGCTGCTCACCGCCCGGCTGGTGGGCAAGCTGCGCACCAGCCGCTTCCTGCCCGTCATCGTCGGCTCCTCCGGCAGCGGCAAATCGTCGGTCATCCGCGCCGGCGTCATCCCGGCGCTCAGACGCGGCGACACACTGGCCGACGGCACCCTGCCGCCCGAGGGCAGCGCCCGCTGGCCGACCTACCTGCTCACCCCCACGGCCCGGCCCTTGCAGGCGCTGGCCGCCGCCCTGACGCGCGACACGGAGTCGCTCAGCGCCACCACCACCCTGATCGACGACCTGCGCATCGACCCGCGCGCCCTGCACCTGCACGCGCTCAAGCACCTCAGCCGCGGCCAGAGTGCGCGCCTGCTGGTGGTGGTGGATCAGTTCGAGGAAGTGTTCACGCTGTGCAAGGACGACGCCGAGCGGCGCGCCTTCATCGATAACCTGCTCTACGCGGCCTCGGAGAACGCCGAAGGCCCGACCGTCGTCATCATCGTCCTGCGCGCCGATTTCTACGCCTACTGCGCCCAGTACGGGAATCTGCGCGAGGCCGTCGCCAACCGCCAGGAGTTCGTGGGCCCGATGAGCCCGGAAGAGCTCCGGCGCGCGATCGAAGAGCCGGCCCGGGTGGGCGGCTGGGACCTGGAGCCGGGGCTGGTGGACCTGATCCTAAAAGAGGTCGGCAGCGAGCCGGGCGCCCTGCCGCTCATGCAGCACGCGCTGCTGGAGACCTGGAAGCGCCGGCGCGGGCGGCTGCTGACCCTGCGCGGCTACCACGACGCCGGCGGCATCCGCGGCGCCATCGCCAAGACCGCCCAGGCCATCTACCAGGCCCTGCCGCCGGCGCAGCAGGCCATCGCCCAGCGCATCTTCCTGCAGTTAGTGGAGCTGGGCGAGGGCAGCCAGGACACGCGCCGGCGCGCGCGGCTGGACGAGCTCAGCCCGCGCCCGGAGGACCGGGCCGGCACCGAGTTGGTGCTCAAACAACTGGTGGACAACCGGTTGGTGGTCACCACCGACACCACCGCCGAGGTGGCGCACGAGGCCCTGATCCGTGAATGGCCGCAGCTGCGCGAGTGGATCGACCGCAACCGCGAAGGGCTGCGCATCCACCGGGACCTGGCCCGCGCCGCGCAGGATTGGGATTATCTGCTGCGCGAGAGCGGCGTGCTGTACCGCGGCCTGCGGCTGGTGCAGGCGCTGGAATGGGCGGCCGATCCGCTCAACCGCGCGCAGATGACCGACCTGGAGCGCGAGTTTCTGGCCGCGGCGGAAGCCGAGTTCGAGCGGGAGGCCCGCGAGAAGGAAGAACAGCAGCAGCGCGAACTGGAGGCCGCCCGGCGGCTGGCCGAGGAGCAGGCGCGGGCCGCCGCCGCCGAGCGCAGCCGCGCGGACGATCAGGCCCGCGCCGCCGTCCAATTGCGGCGCCGCAACCGC
>JAEURL010000051.1 GCA_016789165.1 Anaerolineales bacterium
CGAGAATCCGCCGGCCGCGCCCACAGGCGGGCCGGAGCAGGCGGTGCGCGCGCTGATGCTGACGGGCCTGAAGCATGCCCTGACCGTGCGCGAGTTCTGGTTTGATCTGGCGATCTCGTTCATCGGGCTGGGCGTCTTCAACGGCCTCACCACCTGGGTGGAAAGCATGATCCGCCCGCGCGGCTTCAGCCCCACCGATGCCGGCCTCCTCGGCGCGCTGATGCTGGCCGGCGGGGTGGTGGGCGCGGTGGCGCTCCCACTGCTCTCCGACCGACAGCGCCGGCGCCAGCGTTATCTGATGCTGGCTTTCGTCGGCGCCATTCCGGGCCTGATCGGCCTGACGTTCGCGGCTTCGGCCGGGCTGCTGTTCGCCTCGGCCGTGGTCACGGGCTTCTTCCTGGTGAGCGCCCTGCCGATCGGCATGCAGTACGGGGCCGAGGTCACGCAGCCCACGCCGGAGGGCACCTCGAACGGCCTGATCCAGCTCTTCGGGCAGGCTTCGGTGGTCTTCGTCTACATCATGGAAGCGCTCAAAAGCGCCGACGGCTCGTTCACCCCGGCCTTGCTGCTGGCGATCGGCCTGCTGGGCGTCAGCGCGCTGCTGGTGACGCAGATGAAGGACCCGGCGCCGCAACGCTAACGGCCGTCCCGCCACTCACTCACCCGGCCCCGCTATGCCACACGCCCCGCTCATCCTGGCCGTCGATCTCGGCACGTCCGGCGTCAAAGTTGCTCTGGTCACGCTGCACGGAGCGGTGCTGGGCTGGGAGGCCGAGCCGGTGCGGACCCACATCACGCCGGACGGCGGCACGGAGCAGGCGCCGGGGGATTGGTGGGCCGGCCTATGCGCGGCGGCCGGGCGGCTCCTGGGCCGCGAGCTGGCGCCCCGCCATGCGGTGCGGGCGGTGTGCTGCTCCACCCAGGGGGAAGGCACCGTGCCCGTGGATCGGGACGGCCACGCGCTGATGAACGCCATCTTGTGGATGGACATGCGCGGCGCCCCCCACCTGCGCCGGCAGTTCCGGGGCCTGGTCAACGTGCTCGGCGTGGACGCCTTCAAGCTCGTCCGCTGGCTGCGGCTCACCGGCGGCCTGCCCTCGGCCACCGGCAAAGATCCGGCGGCCCACATGCTGCTCGTGCGCGACCGTTTCCCCGAGGTCTACGCCCGCACCTACAAATTCCTGAACGTCCTGGATTACCTGAACCTGCGCCTGACCGGGCGCTTCACGGCCACGTTCGACTCCATCCTGACCGCCTGGGTAACCGACAACCGGAACCCGGACGCCATCCGTTACGACGCCGGGCTGGTGCGCGACTCGGGCATTGCGGCGGACAAGTTCCCGGACCTGGTCCCGTGCCTGGCGGTGCTGGGCGGGCTGCAGCCGGCGGCGGCCGCCGCGCTGGGGCTGACGCCCGCCGTGCAGGTTGTGGCCGGCTCGATCGACAACACGGCGGCGGCCATCGGCGCTGGCGCCGTGGCCGATTACCACGCCCACCTCTACCTGGGCACCTCATCGTGGATCGCCGCGCACGTGCCCTACAAGAAGACCGACCCCCTGTCGGCGCTGGCCTCGGTGCCCTGCGCCCGCCCGGGCCGCTACCTGCTGACGGCTTTGCAAGCCACGGCCGGCGGCAACCTGGCCTTTCTGCGCGACAACATCCTGTACCATCAGGACGAGCTGCTGCGCGAGGCGGACGTGCCAGACGTATTCAAGGTGATGGACGCGATGGCGGCGCGCGTGCCAGCCGGCAGCCGCGGCGTGCTGTACACGCCGTGGATCTGGGGCGAGCGCGCCCCGGTGGATGACCGGACCCTGCGCGCCGGGCTGTACAACCTCTCCCTGCACAACACCCGCGCCGACATCATCCGCGCCTTTCTGGAGGGCGTGGCCTTCAATACGCGCTGGCTGCTGCGGCCGGTGGAGAAGTTCCTGGCCCGGCCGGTGGCGGCGCTCAACCTGGCCGGCGGCGGGGCCAGTTCGGACGTGTGGTGCCAGATCTTTGCCGATGTGCTCAAGGTGGAGGTGCGGCAGGTCCAGGAGCCGCTTCTGGCCAATGCGCGCGGCGCCGCCCTGATCGCGGCCGCCGGGTTGGGGGAGATCGCCCTGGACGATGTGCCCGCGCTGGTGCCGCTCAAGCGTGTCTATACGCCCAACCCGCAGCACGCGCCGCTCTATGATGCCCGCTTTGCCACGTTCACCCAGATCTATCAACAAATGCGCGGCATTTACCGCCGCCTGAACGGCTAAGGCTGACCGCCGGCGGCAATAGCGCTGCCTCTCCGGACACGGGAACAGCCGCAGACCTCCGCGCGCAACAGCGGCCGTGCCTCGCGCCGGGCAGCGGCCGGCTGGAAGGCCGGGCGTGGTTCACCCGTCAATCCACAGCCGCGGCTGCCCTGCAGTAGAATACCCAAGGGAAAGGTTTCGCTGAGGCTGGGGCGAGTATGCAGTGGACATTTGCGCATGAAGCCGAGCTAGGACTTTTGATTGTGCGGACCGCCGGCATCGCCGACGAAGCCAGCACGCTGGAGATGATCCAGGCGCTTCGGGAGGCCATGCAGCGGCACCAAGTCACCCGCTGCCTGATCGACCACCGGGCCATCAGCGCAGTCCAGGGCGGCACGCTGGCCGTCTATGGCCGCCCGGCCCAAGTCCGGCAGCAGCACCGCCCGCCGCGCGGCCTCAAGCTGGTCGAGGTCGTGCGGCCAGAGCACGAAGAACACTTCCGCTTCCTGGAAACTGTATTCCACAATCGCGGGATCGACTTTACGGTTCTGCACGACTATGACGCCGCGCTGCAGATACTGACCCAGTAGCGGCGACGCGCTCGACGCTGTACCCAGGGGATCGTTCGTCAGGCCGGCCGTCACCGCCGCCACCAGGCCCGGAACCAGGCCGGTGTGGCGGCCGGCGCCACCTCCCTCGTGCGAGGCCCAGATGAAATCGTCTCTCCGTCGCTGGCTGGCCGCACCCGTTTTCCCCGCCGACGAGCGCAAGACCCGCCGGGCCGAGCTGCTCAACACCGCGCTCCTCGTGCTCATCGGCGCCTGGGCCGTCATCATCGTCGGCGAGATCGTCGGCGGCCACCTCCCGCCCCTGATTGTGCAATTGAACGGCGTCCTGCTGGTCTTGTTCTTCGGCCTGCGCGCCGGCCTGCGCCGGGGCGCCGTGATGCCGGTGGGGATCACCTTGCTGGCCGGCGCCTATGCCGTCAGCACCCTGTCGCTGGCCATCATCGGCACGGTGCGCGCCCCAACCGCCGGCGCCTACATCGTCCTGGTGCTCCTGGCCGGCATCCTGTTTGAAAAACGCGGCCTGCTCGCGGCCTGCGGCCTGGGCTCGCTGGCTCTGCTGGGCCTGATCGTGGCCGAGGCGGCCGGCTGGCTGCCGACGCCCGATTACACGGTGACGGTTGCCCAGTGGGTGACCAGCACAGCCCTGATCATCCTCAGCGCCATCCTGCTCAACGACTCGCTGCTCTCGGTGCGCCAGGCGCTGCGGCGCGCCGCCGCCGAGCTGGCCGGCCGCCAGCAGGCGGAAGCCGCGCTGCGGGAGAGCGAAACCCGGCTGCGTCAGGTCTTGGAGAGCACCCCGGAGATCGTCCTGACGGTGGACCACAACCATCAGGTGACGATGGCCAATCCGGCCTGCGTCCAGGCCCAGGCGGCCGCCCGCGAAAAAACCGTCATCCTGGAAGGGCCGGAGCAGGTCAGCCACACCCGGGAAGCCGTCGCCGAGGCCTGGCACCGCGCCTTCGCCTGGGCCCTGAGCGGCGATCGCTTCAACCTGGCCGCGCGCCTGGGGGACGGCGCCGCGGTGCAGTTCTTCGAGACCACCTTCACGCCGCTGCGGGACTCCGCCGGCGCCATCGTGGGCGCCCTGATGATGGGGCGCGACGTCACCGCCCGCCGCGGCGCCGAGCAGGCCCTGCGCGACTCCGAACGCTATTACCGCCTGCTGTTTGAAGACAACCCGCAGCCCATGTTCGTGTTTGACCTGGACAGCCTGGCGTTTCTGGCCGTCAACGCCGCCGCCATCCAGCACTACGGCTACTCTCAGTCCGAATTCCTGGCCATGACCGTGAGAGATGTCCTGCTGCCCGAGGCGGTGCCGGCCTGGCGGCGGGTCCTGGGCGAAGCCGCTCCCCGGCACTTTCAAGCCGGGCTGTGGCGGCACCGCCGCCGGGATGGGTCACTGATCGATGTGGAGGTCACCACCAGCGAAATGCCATTTGCCGGCCGGCCGGCCCAGCTGGCCGTGGTCACCGACGTGACCGAGCATCAGCGCGTCGAGGCCGCCCTGCGGGAAAGCGAGGCCCGCCTGCGCCAGGTGCTGGAGAGTGTCAGCGAGGGCATCTTCGCCGTGGATGGCCAGTACCGTCTGCTGATCGGCAACACCAGCTTTCACAAGCTGCGGGCCGCGGCCGGCCTACCGCCGCTGGCGGCCGGCGCCAGCGCCCTCGGCGCTGACGGTCCCGCCGATCTGAACACCGCCTGGCGGGCGGCCTACGACCGCGCTCTGCGCGGCGAAAGCTTCGCGCAGGAGTTCCGCTCGGCCGGCCCGGACGGCGCCGTGGCCATCTTTGAGAATTCCTTCACGCCGCTGCGCGATGCGGCCGGCGCCGGCATCGGCGCCCTGGTGGTCACGCACGATGTGACCACCCGCCGCTCAGGGGGCTGAGGCGGGCC
Source organism: Anaerolineales bacterium (assembly GCA_016789165.1). Lineage (GTDB taxonomy): Bacteria > Chloroflexota > Anaerolineae > Anaerolineales > UBA6663 > SpSt-583. The sequence goes on from JAEURL010000051.1 coordinate 4,691, forward strand.
GGATCACGGGCGATTCAGCAGGTAGGCCCGGCCCTTTTCGTCTTGCGCGTGGAGGCCTTGCTCGTCCTGACCCTGCAGCTGGATCGTCAGGTTGAAGGGGCGCCCCGTCTCCAGCTGGCTCTCGAAGCTGAGCACCTGCTGCTCCGGATCATAGCCCCAGACCCCGGAGAACGACACGCTGGCGTCTTTCTTCGCCTTGGTGCCGGCCTCCCGCCAGCCCCGGCATTGGCCGTCGTCCAACAGCTCCAACCCGATGATGGTCCCGGCCCGATCATCCACCTGGATCACCCACTGGCCGCGCGGGTCGAAATCGGCGCCGCCCTCGGCGGCGGCCAGATCGTTATCCACATAGGCCGCCCACTCCAGCCGGCCCAGGTTCGTGAACAACACCCGGGCCTCCTGCAGGCTGGCCAGATCCGGCGGCTCCTGGTTAATGGCCAGGAAGTACTTGGCCTGCGCCAGCCGGAACTTTTCCACATCATCCCGCGGCACGCTGAGCAATTGCTGCACCTGGTTGAGCAGTTTCAGGGGCTCGGCCGGGTTATCGGGGACCACCTCGCTGAGCAGCAGCGCCAGGCGGGCGAGCACTTCGGTGTTGGCGGGGTCCAGGGCCTGCGCCTCGCGCAGGTGCGTCTCGGCCGCGCGGAGCTTGGCCAGCCGGGGGGCATCGTCGTAGCCGTCCGGCAGCACCCGTTCGCCGGCCTCGTCCGTGCGGTTGCCGGCCTGCAGAAAGGCGTCGAACAGGATCCCGTCCGCCTCGACCTCCAGCAGGATGGCCTTCTTGAGCAACAGCTCCACATGCGAGATCTGCAGTCCGCCGGCCTGCAGCTCCTGCGCCGAAGCGCCGGCCGGCTGGGAGCTTTTGAGCAGTTCCAGGGCTGTGTCCACGCTCTTGATCGCCTCGGTGGCTTTCAGCGCCTCGGCGGCCTTCTGCGGCGCCGGCGCGGCGCCGGTCGAAGTTTTGGCCAGCTCCGTGGAGAGGGCCTTGATCTGCTCGAGTTGGGCCAGCAGATCGCCCGACAGTGTGAGCGTGACGGTATTGTTGACCGTGACCATGTCGCGGCCCACCACATTCCCACCAACGCTCACGTCGCCGGCGGCGCTGACCGTGAGGTCGCTGTCCGCGGGCTTGGGCGTCAACGG
>JAEURL010000055.1 GCA_016789165.1 Anaerolineales bacterium
TACGAGCCCGATGTCAGCACCGAGCCCTTCACCGGCGTGATCGTCGGCGCGCGGGCCGACGAGGAGGGCTCCCGCTCCAAGGAGCGTTACTTCTCGGCGCGCGACCAGCACAGCGAGTGGAACGTGGCCGACCAGCCGCCGGAGTTCTGGAGCCAGTACAAGACCGATTTCGCGCCCGGCACCCACGTGCGCATCCACCCGCTGCTGGATTGGACCGAGTTGAACATCTGGGAATACATCGAGCGCGAGAACATCCCCACCGTCTCGCTCTACTACAACCAGGGCCAGGGCCGGCGCTACCGCTCGCTGGGCTGCTACCCATGCACGCTCCCGGTGGAGTCCGAGGCGCGCACCGTGGCCGAGATCGTGGCCGAGCTCAAGACCGGCAAATTCTCCAACATCGCCGAACGCGCCGGCCGCGCCCAGGACAAGGAAGACGGCGGCGGTCTGGAAACCCTGCGCCGGGAAGGATACATGTAATGGCCGACAGCCCCCTGACCACCCTGGCGGTTGCGCCCGCCCCGGCCGCCAACGCGGCCGAAGCCTTCATGCCCATCGTCATCGTCGGGCATGTGGACCACGGCAAGAGCACGGTCATCGGCCGGCTGCTGGCCGACACCGGCTCGCTGCCGCAGGGCAAGCTGGAGCAGGTGCGCGCCGCCTGCGAACGCGACGGCCGGCCGTTTGAGTATGCCTTTCTGATCGACGCCCTGCGCGACGAGCGCGCCCAGAACATCACCATCGACGCCGCGCGCGTCTTCTTCAAGTCCGCCCAGCGCCGCTACATCATCATCGACGCCCCCGGCCACATCGAGTTCGTCAAGAACATGGTCACCGGGGCCTCGCGCGCCGAGGCCGCCCTGCTGGTCATCGACGCCGAGGAGGGCGTGCGCGAGAACTCCCGCCGGCACGGCTACCTGCTCTGGATGCTGGGCATCAAGAAGATCGTGGTCCTGGTGAACAAGATGGACCTGGTCGGCTACCAGCAGGCGGCCTTCGAGGCCGTGCGGCGCGAGTACCAGGCCTTTCTGGACGAGGTCGGCGTGCAGGTCAGCGGCTTCATCCCGGTCAGCGGCCGCCAGGGCGACAACATCGCCGCGCCCAGCGCCGCCATGCCCTGGCACACCGGGCCGACCGTGCTGGGCGCGCTGGACGCCTTCGAGAAAGAGGCGCCGGCCGTCGCCCAGCCGTTCCGGATGCCCGTCCAGGACGTCTATCGCTTCACGGCCTTCGGCGATTCACGGCGGATCGTGGCCGGGCGCGTCACCAGCGGCCGGCTGCGCCCCGGCGACCCCGTCATCTTCTACCCGTCCGGCAAACGCAGCACGGTCAAGACCCTCGAAGCCTTTAACGCCGCGCCGCCCACGGCGGCCGCCGCCGGCCAATCCATGGGCTTCACGCTGGAGGAGCAGATCTACGTCCAGCGCGGCGAGATCGCGGCCCGCGTGGGCGAGCCGGCCCCGCGCGTCACCACCCGCCTGCGCGCCAGCCTGCTCTGGCTCAGCCGCCAGCCCCTGCGCGTGCGCCAGGAGTTCTGGCTCAAGCTGGGCACCGCCAAGGTCAAGGCCGAAGTCGAGTCCATCACCCGCCTGATCGACGCCAGCCAGGCCGGCGCCGCCGGCCCGGCCCCGGAGGCCGGCGCCCCGGCCCAGATCAACCGCCACGACGTGGCCGAGGTGGTCATCACCCTCAAGCGCGCCGCCGCCTTCGACCTGGCCAGCGACTTCACCGACACCGGGCGCTTCGTGGTGGTGGTGGACCACGAGATCGGCGGCGGCGGCATCGTGCTGGAAGCCCTGGACGACGCCAGCGGCTGGGTGCGGGAGGCCGTCTTCCTGCGCAACCTGAAATGGGAGAAGAGCGCCATCGCCCCGGAGACGCGCGCCGAGCGCTTCAACCAGCGCGCCACCCTGGTGCTGATCACGGGCCCGCGCGGCGCCGGCCGCAAGCACGTAGCCCGCGCGCTGGAGGCGCGCCTGTTCGAGACCGGCAAGATCGTCTACTACCTGGCCATCGGCAGCGTGCTCTACGGCGTGGACGCCGACCTGCAGGGCCAGGACCGGACGACCACCCACCAGGAGCACATCCGCCGCCTGGCCGAGGTCGCCCACATCCTGCTGGAGGCCGGCGTGATCCTGATCGTCACCGCCATCGAGCTGGCCCAGGCCGACCTGGAGATCATCAAGACCGCCGTGGACCCCAGCCGGATCGAGACGATCTGGATCGGCGAGGAGGTCACCACGGACCTGGCCTACGACCTGCTTCTGCCCGGCGGTGATCAAAACGAGGCCTCGGCGCTGCAGATCAAGCGCCGGCTCCAAGATCGCGGCGCTATCTTCAGCCCGTAGCCGGCGGCGCCGGCTCCAAGATCGCGGCGCTATCTTCAGCCCGTAAACGCCGGCTTTACCCCGGCAACAACAAAACGCGGCCCCAGCGGCCGCGTTTTGCATTCCGGGCTCTTGTTATCGGCCGGCGCCGGCCGAGCTTGGGCTCTTTATCGGCCGTTAACGGATGATTTAGTGGTCATTTACTGACGCTTCACGGCGCGCGGCGTAGAGTGAGCCTCGGGCGCCGGCCATCTGCCGGTCCGCAAGCTATACCAGGGACAACCGCGCATGCCAGACACCGCCTTCGACACACTGCTCAGCCAGGCCGATGCCGCCGCGCGCGCCGGGCGCTGGCCGGAGACGGCTGCCGCCCTGCGGCAGGCGGTGGCGCTCCAGCCCGATCACACCGGCGTCCTCACCGGCTTGGGCACCTGCCTGCTCCAGATGGAACAGCCCGCCGAGGCCGTGGCCTACTTCCGGCAGGTGGCCGGCCTGGCGCCGGCCGTGGCCGAAGCGCACAATAATCTAGGGGTGGCCCTGGTCTGCCAGGGCCAGCCGGAGGCCGCCGAAGCCGCCTACCACCAGGCCCTGGCCTGCGATCAGAAGCACGCGCCGGCCTGGAAGAACCTGGCGCTGCTCTATCTCCAACAGGGCCGCTACGCGGAAGGCGTGCCGATCCTGGTCCAGCAGGTGCAGGCGGATCCCGCCGATGTGGAGAGCCTGCTGCTCCTGGCCGATTGTTACGAAAAGGGCGAGGACCCGGATTCAGCCCGGACGCTCTATCAGCGCGTCCTGACCCTGCAGCCCGGCCACGCCGAGGCCCAGGCCGCGCTGGAGCGCCTGACGCCGGCGCCGGAGCCGGCTCCGCGCCGCATTGCCCGCCCTGAGCACGCCAAGAAACTGGCCGCCCTCAAGTCACTCCGGCGCCCGGAAAGCGCGCCCGTGGCCGAGAGTCCGGCGGCCGCCCCAGCGCTGGCCGTGGCCTTTTACGGCGCCGGCGAGGTCTCGGACGGCGTCCGTCTGACGGTGCCGGCCCGCGCTCTGGCCGCCGGCGGCGCCCGCGTCAAGGTCGGCCGGGCGCTGGCAGCCGAGGACCTGGCGCAGCACGACGTTTTCGTCTTCTCCCGCCCGCAGCTCTCGGAGGCCCTGTTTAGCGGGCTGGCCGCCGCGCGCCAGGCCGGCAAGCGCGTCGTGGTGGATTTGGACGACGATTTCCACCACCTGCCCGCCGACCATCCGGGCTACCCGCACGTCGGGCCGGGCAACCCGGCCTCGCTGCAGCGGCTGGAGGCCGCCCTGGCCCAGGCCGACCTCCTGATCGTGGCGACCCCGGGCCTGGCCGAGCGCTACGGCCCGCTGGCCCGGCGCGTGGCCGTCATCCCGAACGGCTGGGGCCAGGCCAACCCGCTGTGGGACAAGCCCGCGCCGCCGCGCACCACCGTGAACATCGGCTGGGCCGGCACCGCCACGCACCGCGAGGACGTCCTGCCGCTCCGCAACGAGCTGGTGCGCCTGGCCCGCGAGCACTCCCAGGTCCAGATCGTCATCGGCGGCGACCCGCGCCTGTACGAGGCCTTCGCGGCCCTGCCCGAGAAGCGCCGGCTCTTCCTGCCGATGGTGCCCTTCGATGACTACCCGTTCCTGCTGGCCCATTTTGACATCCTGCTCGCCCCGCTGCGCGCCAACGCCTTCAACGACGCCAAATCCGACATCAAGCTGCTGGAGGCCGGCATCCGCCGCATCCCGTGGGTAGCCAGCCCCCGCCCGGCCTATCAGGCCTGGGGCGTCGGCGGGCTGTGGGCCGAGAAGCCCGCTGAGTGGTACGCCGCCCTGCAGCAACTGGTGGGCGACCCGGACCGGCGCCGGGCTTTGGGCCAGGCCGGCCGGCAACAGGCTGAGACCCGCGAAGCCGCCGTGATCGCCGGCGCCTGGCAGGCGCACCTGGTTGAATTGCTGGGCCACCCGGCGCCGCTGGCCGCCGGCGCGGCTTGAGCACCGCCGAGAAAGGACCGGATGAGATGTTGAACACCCTGATCGATCCGCCGCCGGCCAGCGCGCCGCGCGTCTTGGAGACGGCCCCGCTGTTCGTGCACACCCTCTGGCGCACCGGCGGCACCTACGTGTGGAACAAGCTCCGCCGCGGCGCGTTCTGGGCCTACCATGAGCCCTTCCATGAACTGCTGCTGACAGCCCGGCCGGACCAGCTGGAGGCCCAGTTTCAAGACAACTTCAGCGGCCGGCTGCGCCACCCGGAGACCGAGCGTCAGTATTTCCATGAGTTCCCGGCCGCGCCGACGGGCGGGGTGCCCTTTTTCGCCAAGTCCTTCTCGTACGACGATTACTGGCTGCCCGAGACGCACGCGCATCCGGCCTTGCGGCACTATCTGCAGCACCTCCTGAGCCATGCCGCGGATCAAGGCCGGCGGCCGGCCGCCAAGTTCTGCCGCTCGGCGCTGCGGCTCGGCTGGCTGCGGCAGAATTTCCCCGCCGCACACTGGGGCTTGCTGCGTGCGCCCCGGGCGCAATGGGAGTCATACCTGTCCTTCGCCGGCAAGTACTTCACCACCGCCACGCTGCTGGTGGCCGGCAAGACCGCCCACGCGCCGGTCATGCAGCCCCTGCAGGCGGCCCTGCCGGTGCCGCGCCTGGATGCCGAGACGGTGGCTGAGGAGCTGCAGGCTTACGCGCACCTCCTGCCCCACTTCGAGCTCGACCAGCAGTATTTCGTCTTCTACTATCTCTGGCTGGCCTTCCTGATGGAAACGGCGGCGGCGACCGACCTGATCTTGGACCTAGACCTGATCCAGGCCGACGCCGGCGCCCGGCAGGCTCTGGAGGCCCGCTGCGCGGAGGTGTTTGCCGCGCCGCTCGATTTTGCCGACATCCACCTGCCCGCCTACAGCCAGCTTTCCCAACCGGCCGAGGAGCTCCAGCGCGTTGAGGCCGCCGTGCTGGCCTGCTTCAGCCGCGAGCTGGGGGACAGCTATCGCGCCCGTCTGACGCGCTTTGACCCGGCCGCCGCCCCGCTCTCCTCCGCCTATCGCCGGCTGATCGACTCAGTGCTGGCCGGCCGGCCCTTGCCGGCACCGCCGGCCTTCTCCTTTCCGGCCGGCCCGCGCCCGGTGGAC
>JAEURL010000070.1 GCA_016789165.1 Anaerolineales bacterium
AGCGGGCCAGCGCCAGCAGCTGCTGGAGGTCGGCGGCCAGGTCAGCCGGCGGCGTGCCGTAGGAATAGATCAAACGCGGCTGGCCGGCCTGATCGACCAGCGTGAGCGAAGCCGTGTGCGTCACCAGATACCCGGTGGCCGCCGAGCCGGCCTCGCGGCTGTAGTAGACGTCAAACACGGCGGCGGCCGCCGCCACCGCCTCGGCTGACCCGCTCACCCCGATGAAGCGCGGGTCAAAACCCTTGACGTACTCGTCCACGCGGTCCGGCGTGTCGCGCTCCGGGTCCACGCTGACCATTACCACCTGGACCCGATCCGCCTGCGGCCCCAGCGTGCCCATCACGCGGCGCAGATCGGAAAGCGTCGTCGGGCAGACGTCCGGGCAGAAGGTGTAGCCGAAGTAGAGCAGCACCAGCCGGCCGCGCAGGTCGCTCAGGCGGAAGGGCCGGCCCCCGGCGGTCAGCAGTTCAAAATCCGCGGCCGGCCGGCCCGCCAGCGCCTGGCCATGCAGGGCCAGCGCAGCCGGGCGGATCAGCCACGTGAACAGCGTGGTGGCCGTGATGCCGGCCAAGCCGAGCGCGAAGACGACGGCAAACAGCCGCCCGCCGGATAAAGCCCGCATCCCGTTACGCCTCCGCAGCGCCGGCCGCCGGCAGCGGCAGGCGCGCTGTAAGACTCGTGCCCTGGCCCGGCTGGGCGGCCACCGTCAACGTGCCGCCCAAGGCCCAGACGCGCTCCTGGATGCCGAGCAGGCCGAAACTATCCTGTTGGGCGAGCTCGGTCAGGCTGGGCGGAACCGTGAAGCCGCAGCCGTCGTCGGCCACCTCCAGGCTTACCTCGGCGGGGGTGAAAGTGACCGAGACCTGGACTCCGGTGGCGTGCGCGTGCCGGCGGACGTTGGTGAGCGCCTCCTGGGCGACGCGGTACAGGGCCAATTCCTGCTCCGGCCGGAGCTGGGCCGGCGGCCCGTTGACCGTCAGGCCGGCCTGCGGCACCGCGCCCTGGCCAGTGTGGGCGGCCTTTACCAAGGTCTGCAGGGCCGGCAGCAGGCCCAGGTCCTCCAGGATCAGGGGGCGCAGATCGCGGCTGAGCAGCCGCACGCCCTGCACGGTCTCAGACATCTGCTGTTGAATCTCGGCCAGCTGGGCCTGCCGGCCCGGGTCGAGTTCGGCCGCCTGCACCAGCTCCAGGCGGCGCGCCACCGCCAGCAGGCTCTGGATGGTGTCGTCGTGCAGCTCACGCGCGATCCGCCGCCGCTCCTCCTCTTGCGAGCGCGTCAGCACGTCCACGTAGCGGCGCAGGCCGGCCCGGTAAGACGCGATCTGGGCCGCCATGCGCCCAAACGCGCCGGCCAGGGCATCGATCTCGCGGACGCCGGCGGCCGCCACCGGCGGCGGGGCCTCGCCGGCCGCCAGGCTCACCGTCTGCGTCACCAGGGTCTGCAGCGGCCGGGCGATCTGGCGCACGCCCCGCCAGAGCAGCACCACGCTCAAGCCGACCGCCGCGCCCGCGGCCAGCGCCATCAGGAGACCATACTGGCGGGCGGGCGCGGCCACGCTTTCCCACGGCTCGCGCACGATCAGGCCCCAGCCGGTATCGGTCACCGGCGCATAGCCCTGCACCACCTCCTCGCCGGACCGGGCGCGCCAGAGCGTGCCGCCCTGCTCGCCGGCCAGCACCTCCTGAACATGGGGCCGATCGGAGAAGTCCTGGCCGATGTTGGTGACGGTGGGATGGAAGATCACGCGCCCGCGGCTGTCCACCAGGTAGACGAAGCCCCCCTCCCCGATATCCAGCCGGTCGATCGGCTCGCTCAGCGGTGTGCTGAGCAGATCGACCGCCCCCAGCAGGGCGCCGGACCCGGCCGGCACCGCGAGCTCGATGATGGAGCGGCCGGTCCGGTCGTCGGTCATCTCATCGCTGAAGGCTGGCGCGCGCCGCGTCTGCAGCGCTTGGAAGAACGGCTGACCGGCCACGGACGGCCCCACCGGCGAGGCGCCGGCCGGCGTCACAGTGAGCACCTGCCCGCCGCCGTCCACCAGCACCAGGCCGGCGGTGAACACGCGGGCGGCGTCCGCGGCCGCCTCCGTCAGGGCGGCCGCCTCCGTCAACGCGGCGGCCCCCGGCCCGCGCAGAGCCGGCGACCCGGCCAGAGCGGCCAGCTCGCGCGTGTAGCGGGCCAGGGCCTCGGTCAGATAGGCATTGGCCAGGCCGGCCAGCTGCCGGTCCCGATCGATCAGCAGGGAGACCACGGCCTGCTGGTAGGCGTACACGCCGGCCGCGATCATACCCAGCAGCACCAGGGTCAGCGGGGCGATGACCCGCAGCGCGAATTGGGCCAGGAGCGAATCAAACGGCCGGCGCATGGGCTCAAGCCTCCAGCGTCAGCCAGCCGCGGCGGATGGCGGCCAGCACCGCTTCCAGCCGCGAGGCCACCCCCATTTTGGCGAAGATGCTGGTGAGGTGGGTTTGGATCGTGCGCTCGCTGACGTAGAGCGCCTCGGCGATGGCGCGGTTGCTCAGGCCGCGCGCCAGGCACTGCAGCACTTCCAGCTCGCGGGGCGTCAGTTCGGCGGCCTCGGGCGTCTCCCCGGCGGCCGGCCGTGAGCCGCTGCCCAGCCGGAGCACCACTTTGCGGGTGATGGCGGGGTCCAAGGGCGTTTCGCCGGCGCGCACCTGCCGGATGGCCTGGGCCAGGGCGCTGACCGGCGCGGTCTTGAGCAGATAGCCGCTGGCGCCGGCCTGCAGCAGCGAGAAGACGTACTGGTCGTCGTCGTGCGCGGTGAGCACCAGCACCTGGATGTGGGGCAGGCTCTCCCGGATGCGCCGGGTCGCCTCCAGCCCCGAGGCCCCTGGCATGCGCACGTCCATGATGACGATATCGGGCTGCAGCGCCTGGGCAAGCGCGACGGCCTGCCGGCCGTCGCTGGCCTCGCCCACCACGCACAGGTCGGGCTCGCGGCGCAGCAGTTCAGCCGTGCCCTGGCGCAGCAGCGCATGATCATCGGCCAGCAGCAAGCGGATTGGACCGGGCATGCCCCTCATTATAGGCGGGTTTCCCGGCCGATTACGCGGTTTCGCGTAGGCCCGTACGCGGGATGGCGCTTGGCCGGGCCGGCCGGTCTCGCTACAGTAAGTCGTTAGAGATGGCTGTCCGCCAGTGAGGCCCAGTTGCTCCGCCACATCCTGCTCGCCACCGACGGTTCCCCAGGCGCCGAACGGGCGGCCGACTTCGCCGCCTCGCTGGCTATCCGCTATCACGCCCGGATCACGGTCGTGCACGCCTTCGCGGCAGCCAGCGGCCCGCCGGCCTGGAGCCGGGCCGCCGCCCAGGCGGCCCTGGCCGCCCTGGTGGAGCGGCTGGCGGACCTGGGTGTGGGCGAGATCACGCCGGACCTGGCGGAGGGGCCGGCGCCGAATGTGATCCTGGGCGCGGCGGACAACGTCCGGCCTGACCTGATTGTGATGGGGGCCCGCGGCAACGGCACCTGGAGCGGGCTAACGCTGGGCAGCGTCAGCATGGCTGTCACCCAGCGGGCGGAGTGCCCGGTGCTGATTGTGAGATAACAACCCAAGGCGAGTGATCCATGATGCCAATCGAAGACGAGGCCGGCCGGGTGGCCCGTGCCGGCCTGATCGGCCTGGCCCTGCTGATCACGGGCGCCGGCCAGCTGGCGCTGCAGATCTATCCGGTCGGCCCGGGGCTGGGCCTGCTGCTGACCGCGATGGGAGTCTTGATCTTCATCGGGGGCGTGATCAGCCCGCCGCCCGCCTGGGCCGCCGGCCTGGCGCAGCGCGGGCGGCTGTCCACGCGCAAGCTTATGGTCCTGGGCGCGGTCGCCCTGGCGCTGGCGGCGACAGCCGCCGAGGTCGCCTGGCAGCAACTGGGCCGCAGCAATTACCTTCCGGTGCTCGGGCTATGGGCCAGCGCCTGCGCGCTGTACGCGGCCGCCTTCTTCCGACCGCGCCCGGCCGGCGACTGGCTGGCCTGGCTGCGCGACCACCGCTGGGAGGCCGTGGCGCTGCTCGGCCTCGTGGTGTTGGGCGGCCTGCTGCGCTTCTGGCATCTGGGCGGCATCCCGCGCGTCATCGACGGCGACGAGGGCCGGCTGGGCCAGTTCGCGGTCCTGGCCGGCCGCCCGCCGCTGGCCAATCCGTTCGGCCTGTTTGAGAACTTCGGCGGGTTGTATATGCACACCATCAGCCTGGCGGTGAACGTGTTGGGACGCACACCGCTGGCCTTGCGGCTGGCGCCGGCCGTGGGCGGCACCCTGGCCATCCCGGCTGTGTACCTGCTGGGGCGCTATCTGCTCGGCCCGCGGGCTGGGCTGCTGGCGGCCGGCCTGCTGGCCATCTCGCACGCCCACGTGCACTTCAGCCGGATCCTGGCCGTGGCCTATATCCAGGAGACGCTGTTCATCCCGCTGGAGCTGTACTTTTTCATCAGCGGCCTCGAACGGCGCAGCACCTTCCGGCTGGCCCTCAGCGGCCTGCTGCTGGGCGTGCACCTGGGGGTCTACGTCAGCGGGCAGATTGTGCTGGCCCTGCTCGGGGTCTATCTGCTGATCGCGCTGTGGCTGTGCCGGCCGCTGGTCCAGAACAGCGCGCGGCAGCTGTGGGCCTTCGGCCTGGGGTTCCTGGTGGCCGGCCTGCCGCAATTGATGTACGCGGCCCTCAACCCGAACGAATTCTTTGCCCGCCTCAATGCCGACGGAACTTTCCAATCCGGCTGGCTGGCCGCCACCATGGCCGCCACCGGCCAATCCGCCCCCGTGATCCTGGGCGAACGCGTGGCCCACGCCTTCCTGGCGCTCTTCCACTATCCGGCGCTGGATTTCTACGGGGCCGGCGTCCCGCTGCTGGACGTGCTCACGGGCACGGCGTGCCTGCTCGGGCTGGCCGCGGCCCTGTGGCACACGCGCCAACCGCGCTTCCTGCTGCTCAACGGCTATTTCTGGGCGCTGACGCTGGCGATCGGCCTCTTCGCCGTTCCCCCTAACGCCGACTCCTACCGGATGCTGGTGACGCTGCCGGCCGCCGTCCTGTTGGCCGCCTTCGGCTTGAGCCAGGCCGGCGCGGCCCTGGGCCTGGATCAGCCGGGCCGGCGCTGGGCGCGGACCGGCGTCACCGTCTTTCTGGCGCTGGCGCTGGCCACGCTTAACATCCGGACTTACTATTTCGATTTCGCCCAGCGCTGCCTCTTCGGGCTGGATCTGCCGACGCGCTTCGCGTCTTACCTGGGCAATTACCTGCGCGGCCTCAACCGCGACAGCACCGTCTACCTGCTCGCCGATGACTCGCTGCGCTACGGCACCCACGCCTCGGCTGATTTCCTGAGCAGCAACTTCCCGGTCCGCAATTACTTCGAGCCGGCTGAAACGCTCAACCCCCAAACCGGCGTCGTCATCATCGCCCCGCCGCCCCGCCAGGAGGAGCTGAAGGAGCTGGCGGCGCAATACCCGGGCGGCGAGTTCTTCCGCGTCAACGACTGCGACAACGCGATGCTGCTCAGTTACACCGTGCCCTGAGGCAGGGTGAACCAGAACGCGCTGCCCTCGCCCGGCCGGCTCTCGACGCCGATCTGGCCGCCCATCGCCTCCACCCAGGCCTTGGCGATGGCCAGC